>CAZIZL010000044.1:0-3762 GCA_964543665.1 Candidatus Woesearchaeota archaeon
AAAATTAAGATGATTAACCATAAGTACAAAATTAGCGGGAAATTTATAAAAGAAACCCGGCACAAGCTGGGAGGTAATATCTAATGGCAATAGCTAAAAAGAAAAAAAGATTTTTTGATGTTGAAATGCCCCTTATAAACAGACAGACACAGCTGTTTGCATATGACATCTCTGAATTAAAAGGCAGATTTATAAAATATGACTTAACGAGAATACTAAGGGGGAAAAGTGTTTTAATACAATTTAGAGTAAATATAGAAGATGGAAAAGCAACAGCGATTCCAAGGCAACTGGTTCTCCTTCCTTATTTTATAAGAAGAATGATAAGAAAAGGAACAGATTATGTTGAAGATTCTTTTTTAACAGACTGCAAAGACTCTCAATTAAGAATAAAACCCTTCTTGATAACAAGGAGAAAAGTATCCAGAGAAGTAAAAAAAGCCTTAAGGGAAAAAGCAAAAGAAGAATTAATTAAATATTTAAAAGACAAGACTTCTGAGAGGATATTTGACGAAATACTTAAAAACAAAATACAGAAAGAATTAAGTTTGATTCTTAAAAAAATTTATCCCTTATCTCTCTGCGAAATCAGGATAATTGAGATAAAAAAAGACTTTGAGAAAAAGGAAGATTCTGAGAAAAAAGAAAAGAAGCCAAAAAAAGAAGAATGATTCTTTCATCTAAATATAAAAATAAGAAATCTTTTAAACCATTAATTCTCTAAAAGAATTTTTCTCTCTTTATAAGGAGTTCGTGGAGTATAAAACCCATTTTTATTAAATATACTTAATTTTGTTAAATGACGGGGGTTACTAAATCCGATTAATTCCATATACCTTGCCAAATTCTTTTTTCCTGCAAAATCAAGACTATGCCTAATTGAAATTTTATTAACTCTTTTATCAAAATTTTCCTCTCTATATGAAGAAAATGTAAATCCTAATTCCTTCATAAAACCACTTAGTTGCTCAATAAACTTTTGAGACTTCATTGTGATAGGGATAACCGGACTAGAATGTTTTTCATGAAAGTCTTTCTTAAAAGTTATTGAACCATCAGTATCAAAAACATCCCTAATAAAAGCCCTTTTAATTTCAGGTTTAGAATTTAAGATAATTAAAGGAATTTCATTAAAATCTGTTTTATTGCCTGGATGAACCCCTAAAAATTTAAAGAAATTAGCAATTATCTTTGAATAAATATTAATAACTAACTCATCATTTCTTCTTAGATATATTTTAAAGTCTGCATTAAACAAATCAAAGAATATTTTTCTAAAATAGGTGTCATAATAATCAAAATCTTCAGAATAACTTCCAGCAATATTCAATAAATAAACAATATTTGATTTATATTTTTTATTACATTCCAAATGTCCATCACCTAAAATAACACCTAAAATCTCTGCTAATTCAAGATTTATTGTGGCAGGTAATTTAATTTCTTTAGAAATATCTCTTTTACTAAATAAAGTATTCTCTTCAAATAAAACCATCCAAATAAAAACACCGTCGATAATATAAACATTTATTCTCATTACTCCATAACAAAACTTTTAAAGCACTAATCCTCAATATTTATGTGCCTGTATAGCTCAGTGATAGAGCATCGGTTTTGTAAGGTTTTATAACTAGGATCCAAATGAACCGAGGGTCGGGGGTTTGAATCCCTCTACAGGCTTAACTTTTCTAAAGAATCATTTCAGCTTCACAGCAGTCCCATAAGCTAATATTTCAGCAGACATCTGCATTACAGTAGAACTTGTAAATCTAAATCCAATAATTGCATCAGCACCCATTTTGATCGCATCATTAATCATTCTATTCAATGCTTCATCTCTTGATTGGGCAGTCATTTCAGTAAAGGTTTTAACTTCACCTCCAACTATACTTCTTAATCCAGCTGCAATATCTCTTCCTATATTTCTTGATCTTACTGTATTTCCCCTTGCAATTCCAATAACTTTCAAGATTTTTCTCCCAGGAACATCAAAAGCAGTTGTTACAATTATTTCTTTAGCCATTTTACTTTCTATACTTTTTTTCTTTTAAATCCTTTCTTTTTTCTATATCATCTTCATTTTTATTTAAAAGAATCCAAAGTCCCAACCCCATTAAAGGAATACTATATAAAAACATCCACCAAACACTAAAGAAAGTAAGGATAATAAAAAATATTCCTGCTATTAAAAAAATTAATCCAATAATTAATCTGCTTAAGCTTATTTGCATTAAAAAACATGACAAAGAAACTTAATAAATCTTACAGTCAACCCTAAAATTACTTGTCAATTATTTCTGCTTTGCTTCCTTCTGAAAGAATTTTTGCTATTTCTTTTGGAAGATTCACTATTTCCCCTTTTGAATAAGGACCCATTTTCTCTCCTTCTAATCCTAAAAACTCTTCGACATTCTCAAGAAAAACAACCATTTCATTTGTTTTTGGAAATTCTGCACTATTTCCATTAAGAACTTCATTTAATTTCTTATCAGATATATCCATACAACTCATAAGCTCCTCAAATAATTCTTTTTCAATTGCAAGCATATTCTCAAAATCCTGTTTGGAAATTCCTGTTTCAGTTGCAATCAGCACCAGATTAAGAATTTTCTTCCTTCTTCTTATAATTAATTCCTTAAACAAAGTAATTGCATTTTCCAGTTGTTTTTTTGTTTTTATAATTACATCTGAGAAATCATCACTGTTCTTGGAAGCTATTTCTTTTTTGTCTTTCAGGTATCTTGAAACTTCCAGAACAAAATTCTTTGGTATTGCCTGAAGCTGTTCTGAATATCTCTCTTTTCTTGCTGCTTCATATAAATCATTGTAAGTTATCATATCTTTATCTCCTGAAGCAACAATGCAATTTCATAAGAGGCAATTAGAAATTGCCTTTCAGTGTTTTGAGGAAAATAGAAAAAAACCAGAGGGTTGTTTTCAGCTGCTTCATATAAATCATTGTAAGTTATCATCTCAAATAATCTGGAATTTCAAATTTATTAAAATCTTCAAAAAGAGTTTTTCCATAAATAATTCTTGAAAAACACTCTCCTGTTAATTTGCAATCCTCTAATGCATTATGCTCTTTTCCTTCTGAAATTATTTTATCCTTTCCAATACTTCTTCTTTCATCTTTTATCCCGCAAAATTCTAAGATAGTGGGCAGATTCATCCCGCTATAATCTTCTTTAATTAAAAATCTCCCTTTAATCTGATGGTATTTCATTTGTGCCATTGAATGCAAATCAAATGCCCTGTGATGAAATGGAATTTCGAATCCATATCTTTTTGCTTTTAGCATTATAAAACCCAAATCAAACTGAGGATTCTGGCATATGCAGGTTTTTATGCTTACATTCTCACACCATTTAAAAAAATTAATTAATAATTCCCTGCAGGATTGCTTGCTCTCATCCCTGAGAAAATCCTCTGTTTTCCCAGTAATTAACAAAGCTCCTTCATTAACAATATCTTCTTCATCTATTCTGCATTCTTCTAAAAAACAATTTTCAGGATTATCACTGTCTATGGCTCCTATCTGCCATATGCCGTGTTCTTCGGGATTTATCCCGCTTGTTTCAATATCCAGGATTATCATCCCAGAAAAAAACATCCAGCATTTTTAATGATTGTTATAATTTAAGGAATAGTTACAAATCAATAACCCCGTCTTTAGTCAAGGCAGCGAATCTTATTCCAACAGGAGTATTAATTAAAGCAGAAATTAAAGCCATGTGTTCTTTTCCATCCCCGCTTGCAATT
>CAZIZL010000044.1:3772-6440 GCA_964543665.1 Candidatus Woesearchaeota archaeon
ATCAAATTTTTTTTCATGAGAAAATCCCCCTGCAAATTCATCCCCAAAAAGAATAATATTATCCCATTCCCCATGCTTCATTAATCCAGAAACCTGGCCCCAGGTTCCTTTTCCTGTTGATAAAAGTGCTATTAATTCCATTTTAAGTATGTTTATCCCCAAATCCGCAAATAACACATTCATAAAAGTAGTATTTATCAGGATTAGGAGAAGAACCAAGATATTTCATACTATAAATATCGCATCTTTTGCAAAGCATATGTTTATCACAATCTTCAATTAAAGGTCTTGATTTGTTTATTTCATTTTCTAATTTAGAAACTTCTTGTTTTGCTTTTTCTATAGTTAAAGTAAATTCATTGATTTTTATCTTTTTTTCATCTCTTTCTTTATGAAAAGAATTTCTTAATTCCCTATATTGTTTTTTTTGCTCAGAATTTATATTTTCCATTTTAAATCCAATCCTGGCTGCTAAATCCAGATTTAAAACCCTCATATATTCTATAAGCTCTTTTTTCTGATATTCTCTCTATTCTGTAGCCTTTTTCAGATTTTAACCCCCCTCCATTCAAATATAAACCGCAGATATTAATTAATTTCTCAACAGAAATTCCCTTTGTCATTGATTCAAGTTTAGAGCCTGTAACTCTAAGAACTATGCCTTCTCTTGAAAGTTTTCCCTCAGGTCCAATATGATAGTATGTTTCTTTCTTCTCTGGTTTTCTCATTACTCCAATAAAAAACCCTCATTTTTAAGGATTATTGTAAATTTATATAACCGACAAACTTAAAAACTCAAAAAATATCAAAATCTTAGCCGATTGAACCATATCGTCCTGGGATAGATTCTATGTCCAGAGCGCATAAGATGGGAGGCTGGCAATTTAGTGGTAGAAGTATAATCCATAAACTGCTTCGTGCGGGATTGGGAGGTAAGGAAAGATTAATATGGCAGAATTAGAAGAACAGCTGAAGAATGCTTTAGTTGAATTAAGAAAAGACAAGGAAAGAAAGTTTAATCAGACAGTAGACTTAATTATAAATCTGCAAAAATTTGATATTAAAAAGAGCAATATAAATTTGTTTTTAAGCGTTCCAACTAAAATAAAAGAAAAGAAAATAGCAGGATTTCTGGAAACTAAAAACAAAAGTGTTGACACAATTACTCCTGATGAATTCAAAAAATATTCCGAAAAAGGAATGCTAAAAAATCTCGTAAAGAATTATGACTTCTTTATTGCGCAGGCTAGTCTTATGCCAAGTGTTGCTACAACTTTTGGGAGGGTTCTTGGACCAAGCGGAAAAATGCCTTCTCCTCAGCTTGGAATAATAATGAATACTGATGAAAAAACAATAAATGAGCTAAAAAGTAAAATAGACAACAGCATAAAGATAAAAATAAAAGAGTCAAGCATCAAAATCCCAATAGGAAAGCAAAGCATGAAAGATGAGGAAATAATAGAAAACATCCTCTCAATTTACAATGCAGTTCTTAAAAACATGCCAAAAAATAAAGAAAATATCAAAAATATAGAGATAAAATTCACTATGACTAAACCCCAGAAAATACAGATAAAATGAAAGAGCAAAAGAAAAAAACAACTCATGTTTCAGAAGAAAAGAAAAAGATAGTCAGCGAATTATTAAAATTAATACAAAGCAAAAAAACAATCCTGATTGCATCTATAAAAAATATTCCTGGTTCTCAGTTTCAGGAAATAGTAAAAAAATTAAGGGGAAAGGCAATTGTAAATGTTCCAAAAAAGAATTTGATATTTAAAGCACTTGCTTCAGCAAAAGATCAGGAAATACACAAGATTAAAGAAAAAATAGGTTCAGATTTTGCATTATTGTTTTCTGATCTGGATTGCTTTGATTTGGCAGTTGATTTGATAAAAATTAAAAGCCCTTCAAAAGCAAAAGCAGGACAGATTGCTCCTTATGATATAGAAATTCCAGCTGGACCAACAGATTTGGTTCCAGGACCTGCAATAAGTGAATTAGGGGCATTAGGTATACAGATTCAGATTGAAAATGGAAAAATAACAATAAAAGCTCCAAAAATTGTTGCTAAAGAAGGAGCAAAAATCCCCCAAGGAGCAGCAGATATGATGAGCAAACTTGATATAAAACCCTTTTCAATAGGGTTTATCCCCTTTGCAGCATTTGACAATTCAGAAAAGAAATTCTATCCTGAAATAAGCATAGATCAGGAAAAAACACTTGAAGAATTAAATAATGCTTACTTTAGAGCTCTTCCATTTGCAGTTCAAATTGGATATACAACTCCAGAGACAATAACTTTCTTAATAGGAAAAGCAGGAAGACATGAAAAAGCAATTTCTTCATTAACTCACTCTCACACTCATTCAGATAAAACTGAAGGAGAGGAAAATTAAAATGGAATACATCTATGCAGCACTTTTACTGCACAAAGCAGGAAAAGAAATTAATGAAGCACACATAAAAAGTGTTGTTGCAGCTGTCGGCATACATGCAGATGAATCAAAAGTGAAATCTCTTGTTGCCAGCCTAAAAGGTGTTGATATTGAAAGCGAACTGGCTAATGCTAGTTTAGTCGCTGCTGCTCCTGCTGGTCATGCACCTGCTGAAGCAAAGAAAGAAGAAGCACCAAAAGAAGAAAAGAAAGAAGCTGCGGCTGAAGGCT
>CAZIZL010000045.1:0-1040 GCA_964543665.1 Candidatus Woesearchaeota archaeon
ATTGTGGGTGCAAGCAATAGGAAAAAAAAACAACAAGAGAAAAGAAATATTTATTTAATCAATTCTTTTTTACCAATACAAATTAACCCAGATTACTCTTTGGATATCTTTGATGAACAGAGTCTTGTATTAAAATATCAAAGTAAGGATGTTAAAAAATTAAGTGAAGAGATTTATAAGTCCCAAAGTACAAAACACACTTATCCTGAATTTAATCCACACATTACTCTTGCAAGTAATTTTAAAAAAGAAGCTTTAGAAAAATTAATTCAATTTAAAGGTGAGATTCTATTTGATTATTTTACTTGTGCAAACAAGTATTAACCTTTCTTTTTTGAAAATATTTTAACAATTAGATATACAAAAACAATAAGATAAAAAATGCTTAATGTGAGAACAATTGAATATAAAAATGGGCTCTGCTTTATGAAAAATTCCCCTAAATAAGTCTGAATGAAAATTAAAGGAATTAATCCGGCAATTGTCCAGATTAGGAAAGATTTTGCTTTTATTTTACTTAACCCAGCAAGATAACTAACTAAATCAGAAGTTGTTAAGGGATTTACACGAAGCAGGAAAATTGCAAATCCTCCATATTTCTGGGAAAAATCATCAAATTTCTTTCTTAATTTTTCATCAACTCTTTTTTCAATTAAACCTCTTGCATATTTTCTTGCAATAAAAAAATCAATTCCTGCACCTATAATATTCCCAAATAATGTTAAAATTCCTCCAAAAAAAGCTCCGAATAAAACTCCTCCTGCAATATACAATACTAAAGGAGGTATTGGGGCTAAAACACACTCTAAAATTACTAATAAAACAAAAATAAAATAAGCCCAGAAACCAAAAGAATTAACTGCGCTTACAACAGAATCAACATCGCTGTTTATTGTTGAATAAATCACCCCCTTTGTAAAATAAGAATAAAAAAACCATGATGCAACAATAATTAATATAAGCAAGATTAACCAGTTTTGCTTAAGGAAATTAATCACTCTCTTCTTCATGAATAGGAGAATAATTGGAAATATTTAAAG
>CAZIZL010000045.1:1050-5722 GCA_964543665.1 Candidatus Woesearchaeota archaeon
CCTTTCAAGCTCAAGACCGTTGCACTACCACTGTGCGATGGAGGCAGTAATATTATTTTTTGGGATTCCTCTTTATTTAAACTTAACTGATATGAAAAATATTTTCCTTTCTGGACATATTTTTTTACTCTCCTTTCAACACCAAACAACCCATAGATTAATTTGGAAAGATCTTCAAGCAATAATTTACTTCCAGAATGAAATAGGATAGTATTATTCTTTCTAATAGATCCATCAGTTATTAAAAGCCCTATTAAAAACATCTCTTTTTCTTTCCGACGCCCAGAGGTAATAACTGGAAGTATTCTTAATCTATCTTTCTTAACCCCTATTGGAAAACCTAATGAGGATAAATAATCAAAGATGTCTTTAGAGTATTTTCTAAAATCAAATATCTCTTTTCTGTCATTTCTTATCCTGGAGTGAAAATTTCCTCTTGTCTTAAAGAGGCTATAAAATAGATTGTCAAATAGTTTAACAATCTTCAAATTAGTGTTGCAGAATTCAACAGAAAAATTTTTGTACCCTTTCTTTTTCGTTCTAATACCTATATAGCCATCTCCGGACAACATCCCGAGAAATAAAGCCAATTCCTCTTTATCCATTTGATAAAAATAGCTCTTTAATATAAATAATTTACCTTTATAAAATTCTTTACTATAACCCAAAGATCCTTTTCCACCAGGGTCTCTTAAGAACAACAGGCTTATTTTCCTCATCGAGAATTTCGTATTTTATCTGCGGTCTTTCTTTAATAACAGGAGCTGTATCGGCAAGTTCTTTATGGGTTCTTTCAATAGCAGTTTCTATCATTGTTCTTGAATATCCCTGATTAACCAAAGCCCATTTAAGAGATTCCTCAGGATATCCTTTTTTAAGATTTTTTTTAAAATATTCCACGAGCCTGCTTTTATATTCCTCGCTTCTCATAGAGAAATCAGAAACCTTAAGTTTAAAAATTTGTTTATTTGAACTTTATTGGTTTTTCTTTCAAATAATACCTCATTGCTTCTTTTAAACGTGGTTTTGATTCTGCATAAATTGTAAGAAGTTTATCCTTTTTCCTTAATTTATCCCCTAAATGGACATGCAGATATAATCCAGAAGAATTATCCACAGGGCATCCTGCTAGTCTTGCAAGGGAATTTATTTTAAGATTATCTATCCCTATGATTTTAGAAGGAGATTTCACAAAGATTTCTTTTTTAAATTTTCCCAGTCTCATATTTTTTATGCTTCCTTTTTGGGCTTTTATTATCTCTAAGAATTTTGCAAAAGCCATTCCAGAATCCAGAATTTCCTTTGCTTTTTCAAAACCCTTTCCTGCTTTTGCTTTTCCAGTCATTTCAAGAATTTGGCCAGATAAATACAAAGATTTCTTTTCTAAATCCTCAGGACCTTTTTCAGAAGGATTCAAAACCTTAATAACATCTATTAATTCCAGTATTGGACCAATTCCATTACCAACTGGTTCGTCTCCTTTTGTTAAAACCACTCTTAATTTTATTTTAAAGTATTTTGCCAATTTTTCAAAATCTTTTTTTAATACTCTTGCTTTTGCTAAATCAACTTTTGCCCCATTTCCATAGGGAATGTCTATAAGAAGATATTTACTTCCAACTGCAATTTTCTTGGACATTATTGATGCAAGAAGCTGACTTTTTGGATCTATTTTAAGCATCTTTTCTATTTGTATCATTTTATCATCTGCAGTAACCATCCCAAGAGTTCCACCCCAAGCCATGCATGCCCCTGTTTTTTCCACTATTCTTCTAAGCTCTTTAATTGAAAAATCAATCTGGGCTATTGCTCCAATCACATCTGCTGTTCCTGCTGCACTTGTAATTGCTTTTGAAGAGGTCTTTGGCATTGTCAGACCTCCTGCGGCACAAATTGAAACCACAATAGGGGTTGTTCTATTTCCAGGAATTCCACCTATACAATGCTTATCTGCTACAAGTTTATTTTTAAAAGAAATTTTCTTTCCTGAGTTAATTATAGCTTTTATCAGGCTAACAGTCTCCTTAAAATCCATTCCTTTTGAATAAGTTGCAGATATAAACAAAGCAACCTCTGCTTCTGAAAGAGAATTATTTACTATATCAAAGATAATTTCATTAATCTGGTCTTTTGAAAGTTTTTTCCCATTTAATTTATTTTTTATAAAATTCAAACTTCTGGGGATTTTTGCTATATTAACATCGACTTTTTGCTTATTCCTGAGATTGAATAAATCTTTTACTTCTGAAGAAATGCCAAGCTCATCTTCTTTTACAATTTTCCCCACAAGATCCACGATAGTGGAAAATTCCCCGTCTCTTTTTGAAAGCTTCTCTATTGAAACTCTGTCATTTTTATGAATTCCCATTTTTTCAGCTGTTTTTAAATTAAGCATTGCAACAGGAATTCCTGCAGACCAGTTTAATAAACGAACTTTTAATTCCATCTTTTATAATAATTAGAGAAAATGATTTTTATATTTATTCTTTTTCCGGCTGTTGTATAAAAACATCAGGCAATTTCTTATTTCTATAAATTTCAAGGATTATAAGAAGATAAGCTAAAATTAAAGGTCCTAAAATAATTCCAAGTATTCCAAATAAGAATAATCCTCCAATCATTCCTATAAGGATAATTGAGGAATTAAGCTTGGTTCTTCTTGAGATAAAAATAGGTTTATAGAAGTTTTCAACCAGAGAAGACAATAGTCCAAATATTACAACTCCCAATGCACTTACTGGATTTCCCGCAACAAACAGATAAATTGCAACAGGGATCCAAATAAGTGCTGTTCCGATTATGGGAAAAATCCCTGCAAGTGCTGCAAGAAGAGAAAGCAAAAGAGCATTAGGCACCTTGAAAATAAAAAAACCAATACCAGCAATGGCTCCCTGAATAATTCCTAAAATAACCTGCCCATAAAGAATTGAAACAGTTAAATCCTTTGAAGATTTGAATAATTTCTTTTCAATCTCCTTTGAAAAGGGAATTAAACTCTGTATGTAAGAAATAATCTCCTCCTTATCCCTTAAAAAATAGAAAAATGTGAAAAGCACAACCAAAAATTGCAAAAAGAGGGTTGGAAGATTAAGCAGGATGCTTGAAAAGGCATTCATTATATAGTTTGTTGTTTTTGTTACAAAAGAATGTGTTGCTGAACCAACTTCTGCTGCGAATTGTTCTGATTCAAATAAAGAAGGAAAAATGGCTTTAAAGGAAGTTGTAAAGTCCATTTGCTGGGAAGCAATATAAAATTTTATTGACTGGTTTATCATCACCGGAGCCAGATACCAAATCGGAATTACTATAAGCGAAATCAATAAAATGCACATTAAAAAAGCAACCAGATTTTTTGATTTAATAAATCTCAAAACAAAATCATACACAGGAGTAAAAATAAATGCGAGAAGAATTCCAAAGATTATTGCAAGCAAAATTGGCTTTAACAAGAGAAAAGAAAGAACTGCCAAGACTGCTAAAACAATCAAAGTCATAATTTTTCTGAAATATTCGTTATCCATAATTTACCTCTTAAAAAAAAGGTATCCCCAATTTATAAATTTAATGAATGTAAAATCTGCTTTCGGAAAAAGTTTATAAACTTACTAAATAAAAAATAAATATGAATTTTATAAAAAAGATTGCTGATAAAAATTTTGATGAGTCTGTTCATCTTCAATTCCAGAAATTCTCCAAGGGTGAATTCAGAAACAGGGCCCTGATTGAAGCAAAAAACTCAAAAGGAAATTATACAATAAAGACTTCTGCTGAATTTACAAATGAACTTGTAAAAGATTTAGCTGAAAAATTAGGAAAAAATAAAACCCAAGTCACTGGCTCAATCATTGGAACTAATGATTTAAAGGGAATTTTAGAATTTAAGAAGATTTCACAATTCCAGGGAGTTAAAAATTATTCTATTGAAAGAGAAATGTCTGGTTCTGAAATAATTGATTTAATTAATCGCTTTCCAAAGAACTTTTTTGCACTGAGTTTTTCAGCTGGAAATGATATCCTGAAAATTAGACCTAAGGCCCCTAAATCAGGAAAGCCAGGAAGCAAAGGAGAAGAAACTCCAAAAGTTGATTTTTGCAGTTTAAAGACAAATGACAGGAAAATTGCAGAGAGTTTTATTTTTGAAAACCCTGATTTCAAGACAGCAAAAATTAATCATACTTTTCTAATTGAGAGTATTCCGATACCTCCTGAATTAAAGAATTCTGAGGACTTTGCATTAATAAGGGAAAAGTCAAAGAGAGTGGGGAAGATTCTGAGAAAATCTGAGATTGATGAAGTTAAGACTGAGAAAACCTTGGAATTGAGTGCTTGAATGAAGAACTAATCTTCTACTGAAATCAGATTAATCTTATATAAACAATATTTATTAATCTGAGAAGGTTAAATTATTTATGGTTTATTTATCCAAAAAAGACACTGATAAAATCCTAAAAGAATTATCCAAGAGTTCCAATAAAGAGATAAAAAGAATAATTAAAGAGATAAAGTCCCCAGAAGAAAAGATAGTTTATATTAGAGGATTACCTCAAATAAAAAAACTCCTGAAAAGGGCATTTAAAGAAAGAAGAAAAGTCAAAATGAGATATTACAGTTATCATTCTGATGAAAATACCACTAGAATTATTGATATTTATGATATACATCAAGATTGTAT
>CAZIZL010000046.1:0-5634 GCA_964543665.1 Candidatus Woesearchaeota archaeon
TTGGTAGAACTTTGTTATACTTGTTTACACCGAGAAGGCGGAGGTCCGATTCCTCCTGCGTCCATTTAAACAACTGGACTAAAGATAAAAGGCTCTTTCAAAAAAGTAACATTTATGATAATGTTGTTTACAATCAACTATAAAATAATCTTTTTTAATTCTTCTATCTTATCAAAATCTTTATCTTTAGTTACAAGAACAAGATGATTTTCAATTACAATTGATGCAGATAATAAATCTGCTAAGGATAATGCAATACCTTTTTTGTCATATTTAATCTTTAAATCTGAGAGAATTTCTGCGGATGAATTTGTAGTATGAAGTACATTAAATTTTTTTAAAAATGTTAAATTGTTTTGAAGAGATTTATTTTTTCTAATTTTTAAACCTATTAAATATTCAAAGAGAGAGATAAATGTTAATTGCGGTGAAGACGGATAAGACTTATGTAAATCTTCAAGTTTATTTATTATTTCTTTATCCCCTCTTTCAATAGCTATTAATATAGAAGTGTCAAAGACCAGACTCATTTCTAAATCCCCTCTCTTTTCTTATATTTTTAACAATATTCTCAATATCATCTGCTTCTTCATTAGTTAATGACTTTTTTCTCGACAATATTTCTTTCCAAAAATCTTTTGAATTCTTTTCAAATTCACTGACCATTATTTTCAATAAGATTGACATTTTCATATTATTTTTTAGTGCTAAATCTCTGAAGTCTTTCCAAGTTTCTTCATCTACATTTTTAATACATTTATTTTCCATAAAGTATAACAGTTATACTTATATATAAATCTTTCTTTTTTAATCTTAGTTTAAATAATATTGCTCGTTCAAAAAGTAACATTTATGATAAAAATAGAATTTATAAATCAATAAGATATTATACTTATATGAAAAAAGGGGTTATGATTGGATTAATTGTTGGTATTGTTTTAATCTTATTAATAATTGGATTTTTTATTTTAACAGGCAATAATAATGCTTCTAATGAAAATGATGATACTCAAGGGGGAGTTGATTCGAATCAAATGGTTGATTGCGGTATGATGAAGAACCCTTCATGTTTTACAAACAGGATGAATGAATGTTTGCCTGTAACTGGTACAATGACAGCAACAGATGGTTCAACTGAAATTGGGTTAACAATTTTAGGTGTTGAAAATGAGACTTGCCATTTCCAAAGAAAAATAAACAATGTCGTAGACCTTAATTGCTATTTTCCAAAAGGAGCAATGAATTGGGATACTATTGACCAGACATTTGGAAATGAGAAGGGTTTACAAAGTGTAGTTGATGAAGCTTGCAAGGCTGGATGGTGATTCAATATAAATTTTAAATTCTTTCTAATATAATCATCCTAAAATATCTGTTGTTATAAGATAATCCTTATAAACAAAAAATCTTAAGAAATATTATGGAAAAGAATAAAAAATTCATTTTACTTTCTGTATTAGGAATTTTCTTGCTTCTTGCATTTTCTTTTGTAATCACAGCAAAAGCAATTTCAAACCCGCATAATTCAAATAATTCTAATAACTCAAGCGATAATTCTCTTAATAAGACAAATAACTCTAGATTAAATTATGGCTTATGCGTTTCTAATATAACAAAAGAGAGAAGTTCTTGTTTTAAAAAAGTACAATTGGAATATAAGAATTGTGGAATTGAGATTAGAAATTTAACAAAGAATTTAAAATTAAACAATGAAACAATAAACAAAACCGAAATAATATCTTTAAAAAAAGAGTGTTCTACAAATTATAAAACTCAATTAGAAGCCTGCAAGTTAAAATTTAAGGAGCAAAAAGAGATTTGCAATCAATTTAAATGCCGGGAAAATCAAGTTTGGTTAGAGAATAAATGTGTTCTTAAGTAAAATTAACCTTCTATAGAATCAATTAAATGGAACAATACTTATCTTTTCTTCTTTTTCCTGCCTTTCTTTCCAGACTTTGCAAGCTTCATTAATTTCTGAACTTTAGACTTTTTGCTCTTTTTGCTTGAGCTTCTTCTGCCTTTGCTTTTTTTCTTCGACTTTTTTTTATTTGCCATTGTGATTAGGGCTCGGTGAGGAAGTGCCATAAACAACGGCTAAAATCAATCTTAACCTATTAGCTTGTTTTAAGGGTTATCTTCCTCGCGCTGTAAAGTAAGCTTAAGGAGTGCAGGTTTCGTACAGTGAGTTATAGCCCTTCCACCGCATTAATAGCTGAGCACTTAACAGAGGCTTTTACAGTCACATCCTTTCCAGGACAACCGATGGTAAGCATAGGGTAAAAACTTATTTAAAAGTGAGCTACCATTTTATAGAAGTAAATTGTTTAAAAGTTAGATTATTTTCTAATTTTTATTAAATTATGCTTTTTGCATAATCAATATTTCTTCTTGCCCTTTCTTTAGCAGAACCAGTATATTTTTCTAATTCTCCAAATAATATTTCTTGTTTTAATTTTGGTAATTTTTGATATAATTCTACAAATTCTGAATCTTCCAGACAAACATCCATCAGTTTTACTTTTCTCTTTTTCGCTTCTCCTGCTTTTTTCTTTACAAAATCATGCCCTACTCCTAATGTTGAATGAATCCATCCCTCTCCTCTTAATATTGCAGTCATTGCTTCAGTTGGGTTTTCTCTAACAGGGATTAAATTTTTTTCTAAGCTTTCTTTGTTGACAAATAATGTTTTTAATCCCTTATTTGCCCTTACAAATGATTCATAAGTTTCGACCATCATTATTGCTGGCTGATATCTTGCCTGAACAGAACCTCTTAAGTCTCTTTGTAAATCTGAACTAATCATTTGGTATAAAGGTCTCATTCCTCCTTCAACAACAGGAACTTTCCCAGAAATATTTTCCCAGTTTATTGGATTATTTTTTCCTGCATCTGCACTACTTCCTCCTAGTCTTGCTGCACTGTCTAAATCAGTGACCTCTTGGATGGCAGAAGAATAAAGCATTCTCATATCATTTGCAAAATCTCCCAAAACACTCATTAAAGAGACAATACCATGGCCTACAT
This sequence comes from Candidatus Woesearchaeota archaeon, assembly GCA_964543665.1. GTDB lineage: Archaea > Nanobdellota > Nanobdellia > Pacearchaeales > GW2011-AR1 > MWBV01. The sequence continues at coordinate 3,028 of CAZIZL010000046.1, forward strand.
CTGCTAATCTTTCTTTTTGTGTAATTTGAGTAGCCGTGAGATCTGGTCTTAATCCTAATTTATCCAAAACTTTTTCTTCAAATTCTAAAGATTTATCTTCTCCAACAACCATATCAATGCTTGCTCCTGTTCCAACAATCCCAGAAATTTTCCCCCTTAAATCATTGAAATATAAATCACATTTAGAAACTCTTTCGGCAATTCTTGCTGCATAACCTGCTAGAACTCCCCCAAATAAAACCGGGGAGGTATTCTGCAAATGAGTTCTTCCAACCTGTAAGATATCAATGTTCTCTTCTGCTAACTCAATTAATTTATTAATTGTTCCTGTTATTTCTGACCTTATTACTTCATACCACGCTTTTTTTATTTTACTGACCCTTGCAGTATCTAAAGGGTCAAAAGAGGTTGTTCCAGGATGAAGAAGTGCTTTTGTCTCAGGAGAAATATGTCTTCCAAGTTCATCTATTACTGCCAATTGATCATGTTTAGTAACTTTTTCCTCTAATAAGCTTGCATTTAATGGACTAAATTTTTCTAATGCTTGTTTAACTTCTTCTACTTGTTCAATTGTAGCCTGACTATATTCTGCTCTTGTTTCTAACAACAAATATTGGATTCTTGCACACTCTCTCCATTCTGCATCTGCACTTAGATAAAGTCTTAATTTATCAGTTGCTTTACTATACTTGCCTTCATCAGGAGAAACACTTTTTAATCTGTAATTAGAAATAGCAACTTCTTCTGGTGTTAATTGAGCTATTTGATCTAGATTTTTTTCTGCCATTTTAATTAGTTATATTATAAGAATTCAAAGCATCAAGAATTTCTGTTCTGGCATCCTGAGTTATTTGAAGTGGTTTTCCTGTTATAGATTCTGCCATTCTTGTATAAACTTCTGATGCTTTCATCATTTGTTCAATAGGTACATCATATTCTTTTGCTAAAGTTCTTCTTTCATCCATTCTTTTCTTATCAAGTAAGACATCTCTATTTGTGTTGTTTAGTAAAAATTGTCTAAATCCTTCTTTAGAGTTTTCAATAATAGAACCTTTATTGTAAGTATCATTATCCCACATTCTTGAGGAATCAGGAGTTCCTATTTCATCAATATAAATCATTTCCATATTTCCTGTCATAGGATTTTTAGCATATCCAAATTCAAACTTAGTATCAACAAAGATTTGTCCTAAGCTTTCTAATTTCCTGCTTATTGAATTAAATCCTTTTTTTAGTAGAATTTCATACATGTTTACATGATGACTTTCTTTAAATCCAAGAGAATCTTTGTATTCTATTATTTGTTCTCTGGTTAAATTAGCATCATCTCCTTTAGGCATTCCTTCAATATGCCCTAAATCTCCTTTTGTAGTGGGAGTTATCAATAATTCTGGAAGTCTTTGATTATCTTTTAATCCATCAGGTAATTTAATTCCACAGAAATTTCTAATTCCTGCTTTGTAATCTCTTAACATGCTTCCTGTAATGTACTGTCTTGCAATAGCTTCAACTAAAACAGGTTCTGCTTTTTGAACAATCCAAACTAATGGATGAGGCACTTCTAATATGTGGTTTTGTGCAAGATTTTCAGAATCAAATTTATCAAACCAGTATTTAGATATTGCATTTAAGGATGCTCCTTTTCCAGGAATTCCCTTTAATCCATTTTGACCATGCCAAATAACATCAAATGCAGAAATTCTATCACTAATAATCATTACTCCAAGAGGAGTGTTTATATCAACTTTGTATTTGAATCCTCTTTCTTCAATAAGCCTCTTGCTGTCTTCTTCATTTAACCAATATACTGAACGAACTTTTCCATTATGGACATTTCCTTGATGTCTTATTGGAAAGTTATCTGTATTAAATAAAGCAAGATTTTCTAATCCCATTTTAATATTTAAAAAAGTATCTATAAAAAGTTATCCCGAAAATTTTCATCAAAAATGAGTAATAATAATTCTTGAAAATGCGCGGGACCTTCGGTCTGCTAGTCCTCATTTCATTGCGGATACAAACATTGCTTCGCAAGTTTGCATAATGCGCGGACCGGGAATCGAACCCGGCTCTCCTCGTTTTTGCTTTTTCCTCTTCCTGATTTCACCGGAGGCAATTTGAAATCACAGTTCAGTGCTTTGGGGAGGTTCAACAAGAACCATAGGTTCTTCTTATTGGCAACGAGAGATTCTACCGATAAACTATCCACGCATTTAATAACAGAAAATTAAGATAATTTATCTTTAAAAGATTAATGTCATTTTGATATTCCTTTAACCAAAGATTTAAAAGTAGATAATCTCTTTTTTTCTTATGGTCAGTGACACAAATATACCTGAAATGAATCTGGATGCAAATTATTCCCCTAAAAAACAAATGATTCCTGAAAATCCAGAAAATAAGAAAATGGATAAAACCAAAAAAGAACTGGAAAAATTAAAGGGTTTTATTATCAAGAAATATCCTTTTATCCAGTCCATTAGTGTTCTTCCTCCCCAGGCAATTAAGGAATTCATAGAAGAGGAAGTAGGAGAGGATATTCCAAAAGAAAAATTAGAAAAACTGCAAAAGAAGATTCATGTCCAGATAATTATTCCAGATGACAAA
>CAZIZL010000047.1:0-5623 GCA_964543665.1 Candidatus Woesearchaeota archaeon
ATTTCTGGAGAATTAAAAAAAGAAAATATTACAAGAAAAGAAATATGTGAAAAAGTCGGGATAACCCAAAGACAATTCAGAAGAGTTTTAAATCAATCATACCCTACAAATACAGAGGTGTTTGACAGATTAAGGGAACATTTTTCAGGAAGACTTCAGTTGCAAATGATGCCTGTTTATACCTATAAGCATAAAAATTTAATGATGCCAGAAATTATGAACTCTCAGTTAAGCCAGATTTGCGGGTATTTTATTGGAGATGGAAATTTTGAGGAAAGAGGTTTGAGATTTAGGGATGCAAGAGAGGAAGTTTTGGAAGTTTATAGTAATTTATTTAAAGAAATTTTTGGAATTGAAGGAAGCATAACCAAGATGAAAAACAAAAATTGCTTTACCTTAAACATTAATTCAAAAGAGATAAAAGATTTATTTTCTCTTATATTGCCAGATGTGCTTAATATGATTGCAAAATCGAAAAAGGATGTTGTTGGCAGTTTTATTAAAGGGTTTGTTGATGCTGAGGGGCATATTGATTCCAAGAGGCCAAAAATAACTGTTGTTCAAAAAGAAAAACAGATATTGAAATATATACAACTGTTTTTATTAAGATTTGGAATAAGAAGCTTTTTGAGATTTGAAGTGGGAAGCAAGAAAATTTCAAATCTTTCAATAAGGGACAGAGATATTGCCAAATATTTAGAAATTGGATTCAGTGCTTCTGATAAACAGGAAAAATTGCTGAAATGGTCAAAATATATAGATAATACCTATGAAAAAGAGATGATGCCTGTTAAAAGAAAGGATATTTGGAATCTTCTGAAAGATGCAGGATTAAATCCTTCTTTAATTATCAAATCAAGACCTGAAAGTTATAAATGGATTAATAAAAAAGAACTGGAGAATGCTCATCTGGCTTTGATGAATGTTAAAATAAAAGACAGACAAATAAAACAGAAAATAGAGTTTATTTTTAAATTGCTGAATTCAGATATAAAGTTTGAAAAGATTAGAAATATAAAAATTCTGGATAATAAGGATAAAGAAAATTTATTTGATTTTTCTGTTCCTCAAAAAGAGAATTATATTGCAAATGGATTTGTTGTTCATAATTCGACATACCGCCTATATTTACGTCGTGGCAAACAAGGAAGTAGAGTTGCAAAATTAATAGATTCACCAAATCTTCCTGATAATGAAATTGTGTATTTTGTAACAGAAGCAGGGGTTACAGATAAGGGAGAATAAAATGGGAAAAGAAAAGCATTATATAACCCATGTTGTTATTGCAAATCCCCCAGAAGAAGGATTTGATCAATTATTCTATTATACAGTTAGAGATAAAACTTTCAAGGATGGAAAATTCTACTGGGGTTGGGGAAATAACTCAATTGATAAAGATTACATAAATATTCTTTTAGTTAATAATAAAATTCAAAAAATTAATACAAAGACATACCCTTTTCCTATTAAGGATAATGAAAGTTTATGGGTGGATAAAGAAGGGATAATTTATAGGGCAGATATAAACAATCCTTTAATCAATCAAGATAAAATTTGTACTTTGGAGATTTTGGCAAGGAAATAAAATGACAGAAATTAATTTTAATCAATATAAAATAGAAAAACTTATTAAGCAAAGTAATTTGGTTTTTTAATGGTTATGAATGAGAAAGGACAGATGAGGACTATTCTTATAGTTGTTGTTATTGTAATTGTTCTTGGTTTATCTGCTTATTTTGTCGTAAAAGGATTATCTTCTTCGACTGGAAAAGTAATTACTAATAATGGTTTCACAGATAATGCAGCAGCAGATAACAATGCTAATAGAATAACAACACCCGCAAGGGCAGCGAATACTAATCCAAACCTAACTTCTAATAATCTGGCAAAGACTTCAATAACTGGCGATGCAATCACAGAAGGGCAGTAGAGCAGGAATTATTATCAGTGGAGCAATTTTCTTGTGGCAGTAATTGTTTTTGTCTGGAAAAAGTTTAAAAGTTAAAGAGATTATAGAATTATATGCAAAAAGAGGAAAAGAAAAAGTGGCCTATTTGGATATGGGTAGTTTCAGGTTTTGTTTTGGCAATTGTTTTGATAATTGTTTTGGCAATTATATTTGGATCAAATAAGGGGAGTAGTAATGAGAATTTTCTGGAACTTGGGACAACATATTATCTACCTTCTGTTATGAGCGGAGTTTATAATCAATACCCGGATTTAGATCTCTATCTCTTAACATACAATTTAACAAATAATGATAATAATCCAATAAGCGTGACATTTGTTTCTGAAATCCAAGATTATACCTCTCAATCAAAAGATACTCTTGTGCTTCAGCCTTATGAATCAAAAATATATTCACAACACCCATTATTAAAACCTTCAGTACAAATTGATGAAATTACAAATGCAAATTTATATTTTAAAATTGTAACTGGTAATACAACTCTTGATGAAGAAACAATACCCATAAAACTATATTCAAAAGACACAATGATTTGGGGATTTGAAGAGGAGGGGATATTTATAGATACATCTTATTTAATTGGTGCATGGGTAACCCCCCATGTAAAAGAAATTGACCAGTTAATTAGAATAAGCGCAGAATACCATCCAGATAGAACAATTACTGGATATCAGTGCTCTGACTGCGAGAGTGAATATGATTGGCAAATATATACTGACCTCCAAGTTCAGGCAATTTATAATGCACTCAAAGAGCAGTATTATATTATTTACATAAACACCCCCATCTCTTATTCTTCTAAAGGAGAGTTTTCTCAGAGAGTTAAGCTTCCCAAGGATGCAATTGATTTAGCTTCTGCTAACTGTATTGATGGAACAGTATTATTTGCTTCTGCATTAGAATCCGCAGGCATAAATCCGAAGATTATTCTTATTCCCGGCCATGCATTTGTATGCTGGGATCTTTCTCCGGATCTTAATGTTGTAGACTGCTTAGAAACAACAATGATTCAAAATTATGATTTTATTGACGCAGAAAACGAAGGACTTAGAGAATACAAGGATGAACTTGATTCAGGAAATTTTGATAGTGGAATTTCCCAGTATATTTCTATCAAGGAATTGAGAGATTACGGTATAGTTCCGATGAGCTGATTTTTATTCAACTAATTCCTCTTTGGAAAACCAGATTGAGATTTCTTTTTCTGAATTTTCTGATGAATCAGAAACATGCATTACATTATCAAAATTCTTTGTCTTGGAATTAACCTTTCCATATCTCCCCCTTAATGTTGAGGGAAGTGCTTCATCTGGATTAGTCTTGCCTGCATAATCCCTTAATTTTTTTATTGCATCTTCTCCACTATAGGCAATTGCAATTATTGAATTAACATCATGAAATTCTCCTAATATATATTTTAACAAATCAGGATAAAATGGTTTTTCTTTATGGTCTTCATAATGCTTTTCAGCAAGATGTTTTTTAACACTAATTAATTTTAATCCAATCATTTTAAGATTTAACTGGGATAAATCATGAATTATAATTCCTGCAAGCTGTTTTTGCATTGCATCTGGTTTTATTAATACTAAAACTTTCTCCATAAGTCTTTTTTTATAATAGAGTTTAAAAAGTTTTGTTTATTTGGTGTTTTTATCTTTTTAGGTTATAAATCAGACTTTATACAACGAAACATTTATAAATTTAAATCCTCTTTTTATTTAAGAGGTGAAAATGAAGAAAGGAGTATTTAATTTATTTTTTTGTAGTTTAATAATCTTAATCTTTGTTTTATCGACGAATTTTGTTTTAGCTAATACAATAGCTACAAATGTTATTTTTCAAGGAAATGTAACTCCTTATTATGACGAGGGGGTTTTTACAATTAATTGGACTGCAGCAGGAAGTGCTGCAGCAAATTACACCATTTATTTGTGGATGGATGGTCATTATGTTTCTACTACTGCAAATGCAAATACGAGTGCAACTGGTTATGCCAGATCTAATATTACAGAAGCAAACTATACTTTTACTATTGGAGCAGTAACTGCAGCCAATTCAACAATAACAAATGCAACAAATGTGTCTATGTATGTGGATAGAACAGCCCCACTGGTAAATTGGACAGGTTCAGGATATAATAATGTAACTTATAAAAAGAATACAGATAAACTTATTCTTAATATTTCTGTTGGAGATGTTCGTTCTGGAGTGGGAAGTGGAAATAGTTATTGTGTTTTTGAGATTAACGGAACAAACGAAAGTGTTGCTGTTTCAAGTGGGTGGTGCAATACTACGCAATTAAATCTTACTGGTTTAGCTGATGGAAATAACTCAATTGATATTTGGGCAAATGATACTATAAACAATGTTGGAGTTAATCTTTCATATTATGTTGTATGGATAGATACTACTGCACCCCCAACACCCACATTTAGTTGTGCACCTACTTCTGTTTATGCTACAGAAACAATTACATGTTCATGTTCTGGTACAGATGCAAGTTCTGGTGTTGCTTCTACTTCTTATACAACAAATCCCTCAACATCTACAACAGGAACTTTTGATACTTCCTGCACTATTACAGATAATGCAGGTAATTCAGCAAATTCTTTAATTTCTTATATTGTTGGGGGTGTAAGGAGCATAGGTTCTCCTGTAACTTCTATTTGGACAAGTACTTATGTAGTGCCTGATGAGCAATTTAATAAGGGATTTACCAAGGAATTAAAAGTGAATAATAGAGTTAAAATAAAAATAGAAGGGGAAAATCATTATGTTGGATTACTTGAATTAACAGAAACTGCTGCTAAAATTGAGGTGTCCAGCGAGCCTATTCAGATTAGTTTAAATTCTGGTGAGGATGCAAGGATAGATGTTAATGAAGATTCTTTTTATGATTTATATATTTTGTTAAATTTTATTTCAAATAATTATGCTAATCTGACTGTGCAGGGAATTCATGAGGAGATTTTAGAAGGAGAAAAATCTGTTTTAACTACAGGAGAGATAGGTGGAGAGAGTGAAGAAATTGCGGGAAATGCAGAAGAAGAGGAAAAAGAAAGAAATTACTGGTGGATTTGGGTTATAGTAATTGTTGTTTTAATTGTTATCTTTGGTGATTATTTATTTTTGAAAAAGAAAAAAGGAAAGAAAAAGAAATCATAAATTATTTAAGTAGACTTATTTTTTTAGATTCTATGATAAATAAAGACTGGTTAATAGGTGATTTGCATTTACATTCCAGATTTTCAAGAGCATGCAGTAAAGATATTACACTGGAAAATCTTGAAAAATGGGCGAGAGTTAAGGGATTAGATTTACTTGGAACAGGAGATTTTACTCATCCAATCTGGTTTAAGGAAATAAAAGAAAAATTAAAGCCAAATGGAAGAGGATTTCATTATCTAGGAGATTTTCCCTTTATAATCACAGGAGAGATATCCCTGATTTATTCCCAGGGAGGAAGAGGAAGAAAAGTTCATTTGGTTATTTTAATTCCTTCAATTGAAATTGCAGAGCAGATTCATTCTTATATTGATAAAAAAGGCTTTAGAAGAGATTATGATGGAAGACCTATATTTGGAATTTCATGTGAGGATTTTACAAGAGACTTAAAGAATATTTCAGATGACATTGAGATAATTCCTGCAC
>CAZIZL010000048.1:0-5057 GCA_964543665.1 Candidatus Woesearchaeota archaeon
GGCTGAATCTTCTTCAATACATATAGTGTCAATTCCAACTTTTCCCAAAGCAGTTTCAACATATCCCCCTCTTGCAATTAAAACAGTTCTCTGAAATCCAGAAGTATTGCTTCCATCGATAACTGTTTTTCTCATAATCTGGGTAATTGGAATAATTTTGCAATTCAAAAGCAAAGCAATTTGCAGGGCAATCTTCAATGCTTCTTGGTTTATTTCATGTGGAGGTTCTTCATCTAATTCAATCAAGCAGGTGTTTTCTTTGTATCCTGAATAAACAAAAGTTTTTTTCAGAGAAGCCTGATATTCTGCTGCCCTATCAACTTCTCCTGATTCCCCTGCAACAGCATGAAGCTTCCTCTCAACTAAAAAATCAGGTTCATCATTTCTTAAGATACTTGGGCAATTGCAAAACAATTTATGGCTGTCTAATTGCTGATGAATTTCCAGACCGCATTTAAATTTAAGTTTTGCATAATCTATTTCAGGCATAAAAATCTAAAGAAGAATTATTATTTAAAGTTGAGGGTTATTTATTTTATATCCTTAAGTTTACCTGGAATTTTATAAACTGGTTTAATCTTGGTATATTTGAATAAATGATTAGTTAATTCCTCTAAAGATTGCTCTTTCAAAAGTCCATTTATTTCATTTCTATGAACGATTTTCAGAGGATTCATATTTAAAATAACCCCTGCATGAAAAGGAATGCCATCTGATTCCCATAAAACAATATAACCTAATTCAGGTTTTGAAGAAGTTCTGAGTCTATTCAAATTCTTTTTTGAGATTTTTCTTGAAATGTAAGTCTCTGATGGAATCTCTCCGACAATATAAAGGGCTGCCCCTATACAATTTGATCCTCTTCTGTCTGCTTTATGTATTCTTTCTTTCATAAATTCATAAAAATCTTCCATAATCCTAAATCAATTTTAAAATATTTAAACCTTTCTATATGTTACCATTTACAAGTTATAACTAATACAAAAGGCAGGGGATTAAGTTTATAATTCAAAATCTCTATTTAATCCTATGAAAAAGAGATGGGAAAAAGAAAATAAAAAAAACAATCTTCTTAATATAACTCATCCAAATATTCTTCCTGCAACCTTTGGACAAAAAGCAGCAGATAAATTAACAAAATGGGCAGGAAGCTGGACATTTATAATTACTTTTCTCATAATATTCTTTTTATGGATATCTATGAATGCCTATGCCTGGATAAAAACCTGGGATCCTTACCCCTTTATTTTATTAAACTTGCTTTTATCTTCTCTTGCAGCAATTCAGGCACCATTAATTTTAATGTCTCAAAACAGGGCAGAACAAAAAGACAGGCAAAGAACAGAATATGATTATGCAGTAAACAGAAAAGCAGAGCATGAAATTCAGGAACTAAAGCAGATTGTAGAAAGAATTGAAAGAAAAATAAAGTGAAAAGAATCTACATTCTTTGTATTATTTTCTCTATACTGCTCCAATCATTATTCATACTTGAGAAGTTTCCATCATTTAAACAAATTTCAACTTTCTGGTAAATCTCCTGATAAGGACCAGATAGCAAATTGAATTTTTCAAGAAGGAGCTTCTTATCTAAGAGTTTAATAAAATTTATATCCTTAAGTGATACATTCAAACAACCCTCACAACTCTCCCCTCTTTATCCAATTCAATAAAATGTGAAACCTCGCCATTTGCAAAATCACTGCATTGGTTCTCAATCAAATTATCCTCTTCTGTTCTTGGAACATGAACAATATCAACAGCATAATTATCGCATGTCCCTAAACACTGGCTGGAAAAACTGATATTTTCCCTTTTTTGCTCCCCATATAAATCCAATGCACAATTTATTGCTTCTTGCTGTTCTAAAACTTTTTCAGGAGTGAGTGAAGGATTCCCATGTTTAATCCAGACTCCTCTTGAATCTTTTATCCAGTCATCCTCACTCCCCCTGATAAAAAATAAAACTATCCCTAAAACAAGAATTAATATTAAGAGATAAATCAAAAAATGTTTTTTCATTTTAAATCATTCTTCCAGCCTATTGTTCAATTCTCCTGCAATATTTTCCAGCATTTTTTCCTTGACATTCCATTTCCTATGCCCAAGCACCCATCCTAATTTAACAAATGCTGTTTCAGCAAGCATATCTTCCAGATAAATAACTCCTGCTTCAATTAATTTTCTTCCTGTTGAATAAACTTTTCCATCTACTCTTCCATTTATGCATTGGGATACTCCGCAAACAACCATTCCTTTTTTGCAGATTTCCTTTATTTTTTTAATCCACTTGCTTGAAACATGCCCTAAACCAGACATCTCAATTACAATTCCTTTATACTTCTGCTTTGAATAATAATCTAAAATATCGGGCTTCTGCCCGGGATAAAATTTTACTAATGCTATTTTTTCTTCAAATTTAATATCTGGTTTAATCTTCCTGTTATTTCTTAAATTATATTTGCTTATTAATTCAATTGTTTCTTCAGAAATTTTAGCATAAGGCTCATCATTTACAGTCTTAAAAGCATCCCTTCTTGAAGTATGAAGTTTCCTTGCTTTTGTCCCAGGAATTGCATAACAATAATTATCCTCATCTGAAGCATGTCCCACAATGCTCACTTCTGCAATATCAGAAATTGCTGCTAAAGCAGAACATTGCAAATTTAAATTAGCATCGCTTGAAGCCCTGTCAATACTTTTCTGGGAATAAGTCAGGACAACTGGCTTGTTTAGCTTTCCCAAAAAAAAGCTTAATGCAGAGGAAGTATAATGCAGAAAATCTGTTCCATGAGTTATTATAATTCCCTTAACATTGGAATCATTCAAAAGTTTTTCAGAAACCCTTGCAATTTTTTGCCAGTCTTTAGGATTCATCTCTTCTGAGAACTTCATAAAAGGAACTTCCACTTTTATTATATTTACTTTTTCAAATAATTCAGGATAAAATCTAAATAGTTTCTCAGGAGTTGTCAATGGATGAACCCCCCCTGTTCTTGAGTCATAACTGGAAGCAATTGTCCCCCCAGTAATTATCATTGCAATATTTGGCTTTCCTGGTGCTTTTTTCAATTCTAATTTCTTTTCCTTAATTCTCACTTCCTGAATCTTTTTAATTTCTAAAATATCTTTTTTATTAAAACCAAGATTATATCCTGTTCCTAATTTCAAAAGAACAATTCCTTTTTCAGAATCAGGACTCTCTAAAAGAACTCCTTCATAAATAATCCTGTCTAAATGAACTTCAACTAAATCTCCTGGCTTTGCATTTGTTTTCATAACAAAATAAGAGAAAAAGTAATTAAAAACTTAATGATTACAAGACTCCACCTGAAAAACTAGTATAAGGAGCACTTCCTTGATAAAATACCCTGCTTTCTAATTCAGACTTAAGTTTATGTGAGGTTGGACATTTTCCACAGTAATTACCTGTTCCACTTCTTACATGAGCACTTTCATAATCAGTGCTTCCGCATCCTAAACATGGTTTTTGTAAATTATTTTCTGACATTGTTCAATTCCCAGAAAAAAACAGTTTATAAACTTTTAGATTAAAAAATAGGCTCGGAGGGAATCGAACCCCCATTCTTTGGGCCGAAACCAAAAGGTCTATCCATTAACCTACGAGCCTATATATAATGAATAAAAAACCTTTTTATAGTTTAATATTTATAAAACTAAAAGAAATAGATTACAAATCCTTAAAATTTATATAGGTTAAAAAGTTTTAATAAAAATGACACTGAAAAGGCATCATAAATGGATAATTGGGGGATTCAGCACAATAGTTGTAATTTATATGATAGTTGCAGGAATTCTTCTGAATGGAATAATTGTTAAGCAGGCAATAAACCATAATGAACTTTCTAGTAAAATTAATAGTTTACAGGCAGATACTCAAAGCAAATTAAATGAATTAACAGAAAGCTTAATGGAAACCCAGGAATCACTGATTTCCCTTGATGAATCCCTAAATTCAAAGCTAAAAGAACTTAAAGCCTCTACAAGTTCAGATTTCTCAGGAATAGTAGAAGATGCAATCAAATCAGTAGTAACTGTGAGAACAGATGTTGGGCAGGGAACAGGATTTATTATTACAGAAAATGGATATATTGTGACAAATGCACATGTATTATCTGGAGGAAGAGAAGTTTATGTTCTGGATTATGAACAGGATAAACACCCTACATCTCTTGTGGGATATGATGCAAAATTGGATATTGCTCTTCTTAAAATTGAAGGAGATTACAGAGAAATAGAACTTGGAGACTCAGATGATGTTCAGGTAGGAGAAAAAGTAATTGCAATTGGTAATCCTCTTGGATTGCAGTTTTCTGTTTCAGAAGGAATTGTTTCTGCAACAGATAGAGAAGGCTCTAATGGATTAGAAGCATATATACAAACCGATGCTGCATTAAATCCTGGAAATTCAGGGGGCCCATTAATCAATAAGCAGGGAGAAGTAATTGGAATAAATAATTTCAAAGTAGGTTCAAGCGAATCCCTGGGTTTTGCTCTTGAATCCAATTATATTAAAGAAGCTGTCAATGGGATTTCCCAGAAACAGTTAAATATAGATTTATTATAATTGAATAATTTTAAATATCCTCTTTCTTTTGTTTAGGGATGGATAAAAAACAATCCAGTGAAGGTCTAACAGTAAAAAAACAGGAAGATTTTTCAGAGTGGTTCACACAGATAATTGAAAAAGCAGAATTAATTGATTTAAGGCTTGATATAAAAGGATTTGCAGTTATCAGGCCCTGGGCTGCAATGACAATTGAAAATATGTTTGAGCATCTTGAAAAAGAATTGCAAAAAAAAGGACACAAGCCAACATTTATGCCCTCTGTAATTCCAAAGGAAAACTTAACAAAAGAATCAGAACATATCAAAGGATTTACACCAGAAGTATTTTGGTTAAAAAATACAGGGGACAATAAAGAGCTTGCATTAAGGCCTACTTCTGAAACCTTATACACTCCGATGTTTAAATTATGGATAAGAAGCTACAGAGATTTGCCATTGAGAATTTCAGATACAGACAGGCTTCATCG
>CAZIZL010000048.1:5067-5398 GCA_964543665.1 Candidatus Woesearchaeota archaeon
CAGGGGAAGGGAATTTATCTGGATTGAATGTCATGATGCATTTGAAACAAAAGAACAGGCAGAAGCACAGGTCTTGGAAGATATAGATACAACAGAAAAAGTAATGCACCAGATTTATGGCGTGCCTTTTTTACCAATGAAAAGACCAGAATGGGATAAATTTGCAGGAGCAGAATACACTGTTGGTTCAGATTGTTTTATGCCAGATGGAAAATTAATTCAGCAGCCTTCAACACATTTAATGGGGCAGAAATTCTCAAAAGCTTTTAATGCAACTTTTAAAAATAAACAGGAAAAAGAAGAATATCTCTGGACAACAGCTTATGGGCCT
>CAZIZL010000049.1:0-1210 GCA_964543665.1 Candidatus Woesearchaeota archaeon
CTTATTCTTATTCAATAGTTGGAATAGCGGGAATTTCCTCTATGAACAATATAACCATGGAAAACCCCACTTATCAGCAAATTTTGAATTTATCTGATGATGAAGGACTTAACAAGATAGTTGCAGACGGGAAGATCTATCTGATGAATAAAAAAGGCCTTGAAGAACAGAAAGGAGCCACAGATTATCTAATATTATATGAAAATTCCCCTGCAATTAATGCTGGAATAGATGGTGCGATAATTGAAGTGAATGGAAATAAAATAAATGGATGGGAGGAATTTGGAAATGAAGTAACTAAATTTTCTCCTGGAGAGAACATAACCTTAAAAACAATTGTCAAAGAAGAAGTCAAAAATTATGAAATAACACTTGGAGAGAATCCAGATGACCCTGAAAAACCCTTTATTGGAGTTGGTTTTGCTGAGCAAAAAAGAAAAGGGGTTATAGGCAAAATAGTTGAAACTCTTTCATCTTTTAAAAAACAATACATCTATTATGAACCAAAATTTGAAGCAGCTGAATTTATTTATGATTTAATCTGGTGGATTGTTTTAATAAGCATAAGTGTTGCTCTGGTTAATATGCTTCCTATGGGAATCTTTGATGGAGGAAGATTCTTTTACCTGACAATCTTAAGCCTTACAAAATCAGAAAAAAAAGCAGCAAAATGGTTTAAATGGATAACCAATTTCCTTTTATTCTTAGTATTGGTATTGATGATTCTCTGGGCTTGGAGCTTTTTCTAAAGATTTATAAACCTAATTTTTTATAAAAATATCCGGAGATTTAAAAAAATGCAACTTTTTACAAGAATAGACTACAATGGAATGAGTATTGAGTATTGGGCTCCTGAAACATTTGAAGAAGGATATAATTGGAATATTGTTGTCTTTAGAGGAGATGAATTTAAAGGAGAAAGAAAATTTAATCAAATGGATATAAAAAACAATTATGTTGGAATATTTGAGGATATTGCAGTAAATGGAAAAAGTTTAGTTGATTTATTAATCTCACAAGGGAAGTAAAAAGAGTAAATTGAGGTAAAATGAAATTAAAAGAGATTATTCACGGCAATAAAAAGGAAAGTGATGAAAAATTTAGAGAATCATCGGGTAGCCTGACATCTGCATTTCTTTTAGGAGCAATATTAGTAATTCCGGCTATTGTAGAAAAATGCAGCAATATGAATTATGCGCATCCTGTTCAA
>CAZIZL010000049.1:1220-5369 GCA_964543665.1 Candidatus Woesearchaeota archaeon
GGATAAAATAATAAATCCATTACAAGATTATGATATTACAAGATATTTTCAGCAAAATCAGGATACAACCAATTATTCAGCAAAGAATATAAAACATCTTGGCAATAAACTTTAATGTTACCTCAAAACATTAAAAAACTTCTGCAAAAACAGCATTATGAAATCATAGGCAAGAATGAGCATTCTGGTGTTCAGATTTGCAGATGGACAAAAAAATCCCTGAGAGATGAAGGGGTTTGCTATAAAGAAAAGTTCTATGGAATAAAATCTCATTTATGCTGTCAGATGACTCCTTCATTTTATTGCCCAAACCAGTGTGTGCACTGCTGGAGAGCAATTGAATATACAACAGGTGAGAAAATCCCTGGGAAAATTGATATACCCCAGGAAATTATTGAAGAAAGCATTCTGGCTCAGAAAAAATTACTCCAAGGATTTAATATTGATAAACATTCCAAGAAAATTCAATTAAGCAAGGCAAATCAAAAGAAATATCTTGAGGCTCAGGAACCAATGCAATTTGCAATTTCTCTTTCAGGAGAACCAACCCTTTATCCTTATATTGGAGAATTAATAGAAGAATTAAGAAAAAGAGGAAAAACCTCTTTTTTAGTTACTAATGGATTATATCCTGAGAAAATAAAAGAGCTCATTAATAAAAAACAATTGCCAACTCAATTATATGTTTCTGTTAATGCACCTAATAAAGAATTATACAGTAAATTCCACAGAAGTTCAATAAAAAATGCCTGGGAAAAATTTAATGAAACATTAAACTTAATGCCTAAATTAAAAAAACAAAACCAGACTCTCACAAGTTCGGTCTAGTTCGTCTGGAAGCCAAACTAGAACAGTATTCAGGATGAATTTAGTAAAAGATTTGAATATGTTTCCTGCACAAGCAAAGGAATATGCTGAGTTAATAAAAAAATCTCAGCCATTATTTATTGAAATTAAAGGATTTATGAGTGTAGGTTTTGCAAGAGAAAGACTCGGATATGAAAGAATGCCGACTAATAAAGAAATGGAAAGTTTTATTGAGGTGCTTTTGAAAGAATTGAAAAATATAGGTGAAAAAGATTACAAACTCTTAGATAAGCATGAATTTTCAAGAGCTTATGTTTTGGGAAAGGATAAAAAAGAGCTGAAGATAAAAGAGAATCAAATCTAAAATTTTTATAAATAGCTAATATGTCTTACCCTCTCACTAATTAGTTCTCCTTCAAAATAAACATCTGCATTAAAATATTCGCAATTCAATTGAGTATCCATAAAAACATCTTTATCTGGTAAAGAGACTATAACCTCCTTACCTTCTAAATTAGAAAAATATTTATAAAAATCTTCTTCTTGGGTCAAGTTTTCTCTTAAAAAATCAACAAAAAAATCTCCTTCCAAATAAAGTATACCAGAACCTTCTGAACTAAGAGTAGAATCAGTAAAAAATTTAACATCAACAATTTTCTGAGGAGAACTAAACCTATTAGAGAAATTTCTATAACATTCTTCCATCTCAATGATACGCATTATTTGTTCTTTCTCATAAGTTGCCTGACTTTCTCTTGTGTCTTTTTGTAAAACTAGATAAAATGAGATTAAACTTAGAAAAATAATTATAGAAGTTATCAAGAGAATTAATCCCCATTTTCTATTTACTTTTCTTATTAATATGATAGTTGATAGAATAATACCTAAAATACAAGAAGGAATTATAAAAAAATAAATAATGTCAACTATTGCAAATACAACTAAAATAGATATGTCCCATTTATCTTTACTAAAAACAAGAACCTTAATAAGTAGAATCCCTACAATGAACAAAAAGAATAACTGAATCCAAAAGACAACTTTAGCAAAAGTAACTAATCCCCTACCTTTTCTTTCTTCCTGAACCTCTTTCATGAATTAAATTATACCTAATAGTATTAAAATGTATTTATTTTATTAAATTTCCTTGGATTATTGCCTCTAAAAAGTGAGATTTAACTTTAAGATATAAATATTTTTAAAGATTTAATCACAACTTTTATAACCCCCTCTTAATTTTTACTCTTCTATGACATGGAATTTATATGAAAATGGAAAATTTCTTGAACCCCTAAGATTTTCCAATGGAAAAACACAGGAAGATATTGTAAAAGAAGTTCTTGAAGCAATAAAAAAAGGGCATAAAGTTATATTCATTCATGGTGTCTGTGGTTCTGGAAAAAGTGCAATTGCATTAAACATTGCAAAAGAGCTTGGAAAATCTTCTATTATTGTTCCTGGAAGAAATCTTCAGAGACAATACAAAAGAGATTATGAAAGTGATAAATATCTTCTAAAAGAAAATAATGAAAAATTAAAAATAAGCGTGATAACAGGGAGAAGAAATCACAAATGCAAATTCTTAGAGGATAATTCCAATGCAATTCCCAGAATAAAACGCGAAATAAATGCCAAACTTCATGATCTTTTTGAGAGGAAAATAAAAGAGATTGAAGAAAGCATAAAAGAGGATGAATCTGCTGACAATCCTTTTCTTCCATGCAAGATAGAGATAAAAGAAAGAAATATTCCAAAAATAAGGCAATATTTAAAACAGAATAAAAAAGTAAACATAAATGATTTTGAAAAAATAACAGATATAAAAAGAATGCCTGTTGCTTCCCTCTGCCCTTACTGGAGCCCTGTTTTCCCAGAGGATTTTGATTCAAAATATCTCGGCAAAGTTGAAAAAAGAAAATATAAAGGATTAAACGGAAAAGAATTTACTTTTTATCAGAGAAAACCAGGATGCAGTTTTTACGAGCAATTTAATTCTTATATAGATTCAGATGTCATTGTTTTTAATTCATTAAAATATGAACTTGAATTTGCAATGAACAGAAAACCTCTGACTGAAGTGGAAATTATAGATGAATGTGATGAATTTCTGGATAGCCTCTCAAATCAAAGAACAATAAATATAGAGAGACTGCAAAATTCCTTATCCTCCATATTTCCATCTGAAATTGAGCACTCGCTTAAAATCCAGGAGATTTTAGAGATTTTAAAACACTTAAAAGAAGAGGAGAAAACATTAAATGCAATAGAAACAAATGAGATTCTCCCATTAAAAAATACAGGAATCTATGACTTAATCAGGATATTCCTTAAAGAATCGGATTTTCTTTATAATCTTGATGAGGAAAATTATGCATTTGAAGTTGAGAAGACTTCTGCAATTTTTGAGCATTTCCTCGACGAAAGCTATGTCTTATTTAACAAAAAAGACAACAATATTATTGCAAATATTGTTACAACCAATCTCTCAAAAAAATTTAAATGGCTTAGAGATAAAAATAAAATTCTGGTTTTGATGTCAGGAACACTTCATTCCAAAGAAGTTTTAAGAGATATTTTTGGGATTGAAGATTTTAAAAAAATAGAAGCTGAAACAAGGCAGCCAGGAGAAATAAGAATAAAAAGAACTGGTTCAGAAATTGACTGCAAATATTCAAATTTCTCAAGCAAAAAGCACACAAGAAAAGAATATCTTCTTGCATTTGACAAATGCCTTGAAATTGCAGAAAAACCAATTATTGTTCATGTGAACAGTTTTTCAGATCTTCCAGACAAAGAAGAAATCAGAGAGCTTAATCTTAAAAATTTCACCTCCAGGGATAATTTAATTCAGATTCAAAAGGAAGACAAAGATGGCAAAATAGTTCAGGACTTTAAAAACAAGAAAACAGATATTCTTTTCTCAACACAAATATCAAGGGGAATGGATTTCCCAGATGAGCAATGCAGGAGCATAATCTTTACAAAATATCCTAATCCAGATATAAAAGACTCTTTTTGGAGAATTTTAGAGAAAACCAGACCAATGCATTACTGGAGTTTTTACAGAGACAAAGCTCACAGAGAACTGCTTCAAAAAGCATACAGGGGAGTTAGGCATGACAGGGATTATGTTTATATTTTAAGCCCTGATAAAAGAGTTCTGGATTTTTTTGAACAATAATTCTTAAAAACAAGTGTTTTTTGGAAAATTAATGCCAACTATAATTAAACTCTTTCCAGATTATCCAGGACAGTTAAAACTAAGAGAGTACCTTCATTCAAATTTAATTAAACCAGAAGATCAAAAAGCGATATTCATGGAAGTTTTATACGCTCCAAACA
>CAZIZL010000050.1:0-4418 GCA_964543665.1 Candidatus Woesearchaeota archaeon
CCATTGACAGAGAAATTGCAGGGCAGGCAGCTGCAAATTTAGAAACAGTAACAAAAGTCAGAAACAGAGACAGAAGAGTTTTTCAGGATGGAATTTTCATAACAAGTAAAATAGGGAGAGAAATCTAAAATGGGAATAAAGAAAAAACCAAGATTCTTGAGAAGAAAATGGCGTGCTTATTCCAAACTTGGAAAAGGAAGAAAGAAAAAACAGGTTTGGAGAAGACCAACTGGAAGAGACAATAAAATGCGGGAAAAGAGAAAAGGCAGACCTGCAACAGTAAGCATAGGATATGGAAAAGGGAAATACAAGATAAAATCAGTTGTGATAAATACTGTTGGAGAACTTGAAAAAATGAATAAAAACCAGAAAATTATCCTTGGTAAAATAGGAAAAAAGAAAAAACTTGAAATGGCAAAGATGGCAAAAGAAAAAAATATTGAAATTTCAAATTTAAATATTAAAAAATTTCTTAGAAAAAATGAGAAAGTTAAGGGAGAAAAACAAAATAAGGCGGTCAAAAAATGAATTTAAAGACTAAAAAAGAACTAGCTGCAAAAACTTTTCATGTAGGAAAAGAAAGAATAATGTTTGTGAAAGAGAGGCTTGAGGAAATCAAAGAAGCAATTACCAAGCAGGATATCAGGGATTTGCACAAAGAGGGGGCAATTAAAATAAAAGAAATTAAAGGAAGAAAAAAAATTGTTAATAAAAAGAGAAAAACCAGTCCAGGAAAAGTAAGACAAAAAGTAAATCAAAGAAAGAGAGATTATGTTATTATGACAAGAAAATTAAGAAAACACCTAAAAGAATTAAAAAGCAGAGGTTCAATAAGCAAAGAAGAAATAAAAGAATTGAGGAAGAAAATAAGAAACAAGGCATTTAGAAGCAAGGCACATCTGAAAGAATTTTTAGGGGGAAAAAGAAAATGATAATTCAAAAACGAAGAAGAAGGGAAAACAAAACAGATTATTTGAAAAGATTAAAATTACTTAAGGGCGAGAAGCCAAGAATTATATTTAGGAAAACAAACAGATATATTATTGCCCAATACATAACAAGTGAAGCTGCTCAGGACAAAATAATAACAAGCATGAATTCCAGAGAGCTAAATAAATATGGCTGGCCAAAAAATGCACAAGGAAGCCTTAAATCAATTTCTGCTTCTTATTTAACAGGATATTTAATCGGGAAAAAAATCAAAAAACAGAAATTAGAAGAGCCTATATTGGACACTGGAATGAATAGAGTTTTGCATAAAAACAGAATTTATGCATTTCTCAAGGGAATTATTGATTCAGGGATCAAAATAGCCTGCAAAAAAGAAATGTTTCCAGAGGAATCCAGAATAAAAGGACAGCATCTTAAAAATAAAATCCCTTTTGAAGAAATTAAATCTCAAATAGACAAGATATAAAATGGCAAAGAAAGAAGAACTCAGTGAAAAACCAGAAGAAACAGATGAATATGCTGAAATTCCAGAAGAAGTTTTGGATGAAAAGGATTTGAAAGAACTAAAAAATATAGAAATAAAAGAAATTAAAAAAGAGCCATCTGAATCCTGGGAGCCAAAAACCCTTCTTGGAAAAGAGGTTAAATCAGGGAAAATTAAGGACATAAATGAAATACTCAATTCAGGAAGGAAAATTCTTGAAGAGCAAATAGTGGATTATCTTTTAAACACAAAATCTGACTTGATTTTAATAGGGCAGTCAAAAGGTAAATTTGGAGGAGGAAAAAGAAGAGCATGGAGACAGACTCAAAGAAAGACTGAAGAGGGAAATGTCCCTACTTTTTCTGCAATGGCTGTTGTTGGTGATGAAAACGGGCATATTGGCATTGGATATGGAAAATCAATGGAAACTCTTCCTGCAAGAGACAAGTCAATAAGAAAAGCCAAGCTTAATATAACAAGAATAAAAAGAGCATGTTCTGGATTTGACTGCGATTGCAAAGAACTTCATACTGTTCCGTTTAAAGTAACTGGAAAAGCCGGAAGCATAAGAGTTGTTCTTATTCCTGCTCCTCAGGGAACAGGACTTGTTATTGCAAATGAATTAAAGAAAGTCCTGAAACTGGCTGGAATAAAGGATGTTTACAGCAAAACATTTGGAAAAGCAAGAACAACTTTTAATTTAGTCAAGGCCTGTATGAATGCTCTTGAAAAAACAACTTCAATGGAGGATAGAAAATGATTGCTGTCATACGAATTAAAGGATTAGTGGGATTAAACAGGGATATAAATGAAACTTTTGAAAGATTAAGATTAAGAAGAAAATATACCTGTGTTGTTTTTGAAAAACCAAATGAAGTTCAATTGGGAATGATAAAAAAAGTAAAGGATTTTGTTGCATATGGAGAAATAAGCAAAGAAACTTATGAAGAATTAAAAAAGAAAAGGGGAATAAAAAATCCAAAGAATAAAGGAAATTTAAAGCCTTTTTTCAGATTACATCCTCCAAGAAAGGGAATTGAAAGCAAAAAACATTTTGGAGTTGGAAAAGGAGTTCTAGGAAATAATGGTGATAAAATAAATGAATTAGTATTAAGGATGTTGTGATGTTCAAAAAATTTATAGATAAATTTTTAGCTCATTCGTCTGGATACAACCAGCCAAATGAGGGGATGTTGTAAAATGAAAGAAGTAATAAAACACATTGCAAAGAAAGGAGATAGTTTAAAAGGATTTGTAAATAGTCCAAACCCTGTGATTTTAGTTATTGAAAATCAAGAATGTCTTTTGTATAGAGTTTCTAAAGATAAAGCGGAAGTC
Source organism: Candidatus Woesearchaeota archaeon (assembly GCA_964543665.1). Classification (GTDB taxonomy): domain Archaea; phylum Nanobdellota; class Nanobdellia; order Pacearchaeales; family GW2011-AR1; genus MWBV01. Next base: position 2,774 of record CAZIZL010000050.1, read on the forward strand.
CTGTATAGAAATTACGATAAAGCCGGAGGTTGGCCAACTGAAGCATTACTTAATATTAAAAATTATCATTTAAATAGTTTAGAATTAAAAACACCCCCTCTTGGTTATGTAGATTTTAGCTCTGGACATAATATTAGTTTGAATAAAGCTGGAATTATATATAAAGGCAATGATAAAAGATTAAAACTGACTGAAAAATTACATAAGGAATATACAGGAGAGACTTGGTAAAATGGCACTAAAAAGAACACACAAAAGAAAAAAGGTTTCTAGAATGCATGGAAGAAACATGGGCAGTCATGGCTGGGGGGCTAGGAAAAAGCACAAGAAGTCAGGACATAGGGGAGGAACAGGAATGGCTGGTTCTGGAAAAAGAGCTGACCAGAAAAAAACATTAATAACCAAACTATATGGAAATGCTTATTTTGGAAAACAAGGGGTTACTTCAAGAAAAACAAAAAGAGACACAAGGCAGAGAATTAATCTTGAACAAATTGAAAAAAATCTTGAAAAATACGGAAAAAAGAATGCAAAAGGATGGGAAATTAATCTTGAAAAATACAAAATTCTCGGAAAAGGGGAAATACATGAAAAATTAATAATTAAAGCACTTGAAGCTTCCAAATCTGCACTTGAAAAAGTAAAAAAAGCCGGTGGAGAGATAATTCTTCCTGCAAAAAAATCAAAGGAAAAATAAAAGAATCCCAATCTTTAAAAACTGATTTTTATTTAATAAAAAATGGACTTACGTAAAATATTTAATTTCATCCCAGAGGTTAAAAAACCAGAAGAAAAAAAGCTGGCATTTAATATCAAACTTAAATGGACCCTGATAGTTCTTGTTGCTTTTTTTGTTTTGGCTAATATTCCTCTTTTTGGAATGTCAAATAATGCCCTGGAAAGATTCAAATATCTGGCTATTATACTTGGAACAGATTTTGGCTCAATAATCTCTTTGGGTATTGGACCAATTGTAATGGCTTCTATTATTCTTCAATTGCTTACAGGAGCAGGAATATTAAATATTAATACAAATACTTCAGAAGGAAAAAAGCTTTTTCAGGGAATTCAGAAACTTCTTGTTTTCTTTTTTATAATCTTTGAATCCTTTGTTTATGTATTAATGAAAGGACTTGAAGCAATGCCTGGTTTTGTGGGGTTGGTTATTTTCCAGTTAATATTAGGTGGGCTTGCAATTTATTATATGAATGAGCTTTGTGAGAAATGGGGATTCGGCTCTGGAGTTAGCTTGTTTATTGCTGCTGGTGTTTCCTGGCATATATTTTCAAGTGCATTTCAATTTGTGAATGTTCAAGGAAGCAATTGTCTGCTTGACTTCAAAGGAACTCCTTGTTCTGGGAAAGTTCTGGTTTTAATACAATCTCTGATAAATAAATATCCAGTTGAATTTACTTCTGCTCTTGCTGCTTTAATTGCAACTGTTATAATCTTCTTACTTGTTGTATGGGCTCAATCTCTGAAAATTGAGGTTCCGCTTTCATTTGGAAGAATAAGAGGATATGCTATAAAATGGCCTTTGTCATTTTTCTATGCTTCTGTTATTCCTGTTATTTTAACTGCTGCACTTGTTGCAAATAACCAGTTATTTGGGGGGTTGCTTGAGAATTGGGCAGGGCATCCTACT
>CAZIZL010000050.1:4447-4678 GCA_964543665.1 Candidatus Woesearchaeota archaeon
GGCATTTTGTAAATGGACAGGCGTCTTCTGGACTGGCATTCTGGCTGGGAAACACTAATCTCCTTGAGTTATTTATAAGGGGTGGATTTTTGCCAAGATTTTTAGTGCAGGGATTAACTCATATTTTATTTTATGTTGGACTTTGTACAATGTTCTCTGTATTCTGGGTTAAAACATCTGGAATGGATTCAAAAGCACAGGCGCACAAAATTGCTGCTTCTGGATTACAGG
>CAZIZL010000050.1:4688-5244 GCA_964543665.1 Candidatus Woesearchaeota archaeon
TTACAGGTTTCTGGATTCAGGCAGGATATTAGAATATTAGAAAGCATATTAGACAGATATATAATGCCTTTGACTGTGATGGGGGGTGCTGCAATTGGATTGCTTGCTGCATTTACTGATTTGCTGGGTGCATTGGCTTCAGGAACTGCAATATTATTAGTAATTATGATTATGTTCCAGTTTTACCAAAACATTGCACAGCAGCACATGACTGATATGAATCCTGCAATGAAGAAATTTATGGGAACAGGGTAAGAATTAAAAGCAAGAAAGAGTTAATTAAAAAATGGATGAACAAAAGAGTGAAGAAAATCTAAAAGAAAATAAAACTGCCAAAGAAGGAAGTTTTATGCCAATCATATTAATTATGATTGCATCTCTTATAATTGCTTTTTACTGGGAAAAATTGCCATGGATAAGCAATTCAATTCATTATGTTTTTAATCCAAGTGCAGGAGCTTTATTGGATTGGAATTTAAACCTTGGAATGATAATTATTGTTTTTGTTATTACTCTTCTTACTACAATTGTCCAGAAATATGCAACTGACCAGAAA
>CAZIZL010000051.1:0-5229 GCA_964543665.1 Candidatus Woesearchaeota archaeon
TGGGGGGTCTGAATTTCCTGATATCCAAATTGCCTGTTTAATTCTCTTGAAAAATTAATCAGCTCGTTTTTTATAATCAGGCCATTATTGTGCCAAAATACCATTCCAGGAGCAACTTCATTAAATGAAAATAAATCCATTTGTCTTCCTAAAATTCTATGATCATTATCTTTTAGTTTGGAAGTATCTAATTTAGATTTGGATATTTCCCCTAATAATCTTTTATAATCATAAACTTCTTCTTTAACCTTTTCACCCTTAATATCCCCCCCTTTTATCTCCCTTGATAATTCAGACAAGGGATGCCCCTTAACTTTTAATTCAAATTCCTTGTAATATCCAAAAGGAGCGCGGACAACTTTGAATTTGTTTTTGGACAATTCTTTTTCAGTCTTTTCAAGAATGCTTATTGCTATTTCAGGGCTGGATAGATTACTGGATAAATGAGCATAAGGATAAAGAACAATATTCTTAGTATTAACCTGCTTTGCAATATCTTCAATATTCTCAGCAAGTTTTTCAACAGCCAGACCAATGTCATTATCTGTTTTTTCAACTGCTGTTAATACAACCAAGGCTTCCTTAATTTCTTTTTCCTTTTTCTCACTTTCAGATAATTCTCCAATACTCTTAAGTGCTTTTTTTAATGGCTTAAATTTAATATAGTCTACATGCAAATTTAATGTTTTCATTTGGATTCCTCTGGAAGACGAATGAATGGGAATTTCATATTCACTTTCATAAAACAACTAAAGAGTAAGGGGTTTTTAAAATTAATTAAGCAAACAAAAAAACAGATTAAAATATCTGCTCCATCACAATAAAGTTTTTAAACAATAAATTTCGATAAAAAGAATAAACAAAATATACAAAAAATGGGGAATTTATCGGGAGGTGAATGCTATGGAAGAAATAGAGATTGATTATAGTAAAAACCTTAAATTCAGAAAATTTAAAGAAATATAAGGGTTTTGCGGTATATTCTAAATATTTTGAAGAAAATGCATTTTTTTGCAAATTTAACAGAAATTTTTCTCTATCAAAACATTTAAATAGTGTTACTACTGCAAAAAGACATTACTACAGGATAGTAAAAAAAAGATAAAATGAAATACAAATTTTTAAAAAAAACAGCAATAGGCATGGGCTTGAGCTTTGCAACATTACTGCCAAGTTTCTATGAAAAATCAGTTTATTCAAGTTCAGAAACAGGGTATGATACACAAAAAGGAGTAGAATTTGCAGACTATAAATTTAGAAAATCAATACTTGAAGAACTTGTTAAAAAAGAAAGAGAATCTTTATTTGAAAAAAGAGCAATAGAACAAAGTTCAGATAAGATAAAATTGCCTTATTTTAATATAATACCCTCTCATTGTTCAGAATATGCAAAAAAAGCAGCTAAAAAGCTTTTCAATAAAGAATATGTCTGGGATAAAGAAAAAAAGAATGGAGGGGCTGCCTGGAATTTAAGATATTATAATCCCATTATAGAAAAACTTGATTCAATAGGAGAAATAAAAGAACTAATTATAGATGGAAGATTAAAACAAGGAATGATAATTGGGATGTATAATCCAAAAAGTCCACATAATAGAAAAAAAGATGTAACTGGAAATAAAGTAGAATATACTCATATAATGACTTATGGGGGTATAAATAAAAGAGAAATAGAATTTTTTCATCAATTAGGATCTAAAATTGAAAGAGCAAACTTAAATAGAATTAAAGAATTAAAAAATAAAGGGTGGAAAGTTATTGAAGTCCTAAATGCACCAGACAATCTTCCAGAAAACTTTGCTCAAAACTAAGTCTTATCCACCTCTTCTCCTTTTCTTCCTACTAAAGATAAATAACTTACAATTGATTTAAGTTGATCTTCAGGAATATCCCTGATAGTATAACTTGGAATAAGGATTCTTTCAATACCTTTGCTATTTACTTTAATCTCTTCTAAAATATCACCTGTATAAAAAAATCTGCCTTTGTCAAAATTATAGTTTCCATATTCAATTCTAAGACGTTTATCATTTTCATCCCCCCATCTCTTAAGCTTATTCCAGATAACTTCTTCTCTCTGGGCATACATACATTCAGGTCTATTTTCAAATCCAGCCATAAATCTCCTATAACCTCCCAATTTAAATAGGTTCTCTTTCATTTTATAATAAATACTTTTCTAAAAAACCTTAAAAATACTAATTAAAAATCACTCACAAATATTTATAAATAAATATTAACTGATATTTTAATGAAAAAAATAATACTCCTGATTTTTTTTGCATTTACACTAGTCTCTTTTGTTTCTTCCGAAATAATTCTTACCCAACAGCCAAATGAAATCTATAATATAGACGACAGTGTAACAATCCCGGTAATAATTAAAGCAACAAACCCTATTTCAGAGCCATTTAATATGGATTTGATTTGTAATGGAAAAACAGTTAATTTCTATAAAAACGGGGTTCATTTAACAGCAGGGGAAGAAAAAACACTGGAAACCTCCCTTATTTTGACAAAGGTCTTGATAGGAGAAACAACAGGAGCCTGCAAGATAAAAGGATGGTTAGGAGATAAAACTGCTTCAGATTATATTATCACAGAAGAATTCAAAATATCTAATTTATTAACAATCCAGCCAAATACAGAGCAAAAAGAATTTGAGCCTGGGCAAAGCATTTTAATCAGTGGAAGCGTGATAAAGGAAAATGGCCAGGATTCAAGCGGATTTATTGGGCTTGAAATTACAACTGAAAACTCCTCAGAGAACATGCTTCAGACAGGAACAATAAGCAATGGATTTTATTCAATAAATATAACCTTTCCTGAAAATATGAAAGCAGGAAATTATCTTGTAAAATTAAATGCCTATGAAATTGATTCAAAAGGAATACAAACTAACAAAGGATTCTCTAATTATAATATTGCAATAAAACAGGTTCCAAGAAGTCTGGAAGTGGCATTTGAAACAAATCAGGTTGAACCTGGAACCAATGTCAAAATAAAAGCAATTCTTCATGATCAAACAGGAGATAAAATATCTTCCACTTCCTTAATCACAATAAAAAAAGGAATAAATGAAAATACAGCAATTAAGCAACAATCTGAAGTTCCGACAGATGAATTTTTGGAATATCCTATAGCATATAATGAACCTCCTTCAAACTGGACAGTTTTTGCAGTCTCAAACCAATTAACAGCAGAATCAAAATTTATAATTAAAGAAAAAAGGCAGATTGAAGCAATTTTGATAAATGACACAATAATAATAACTAACAAGGGAAATGTTCCTTATAACCAAACAGTATTCATTAAAATTGGAAATGAAACAAAAGATCTAGATATATTCTTGAATGTAGATGAAGAACAGAAGTATGTTCTAAAAGGTGACCATAATGGAGAATTTGAAATAGAATTTATTGATGAAAAAGGAGAAAGCAGATTAAAAGGAATGGCAATGCTGACTGGAAAATCAATAGATATAAAAGAAATAACAAAAGGAGACTTAAGAAGGTTTGTTGGAAGTCCAATTGTTTGGATTTTTATTGTATTTATACTTGGATTTGTTGCATTTATTATTCTCAAAAAAGGATATAAAAGAAGCTTTTTTGGGCAAATGAGGCTTAAAAAAAAAGTTAATAAACAACAGGTAAATACTGTCTGGGAAAATAGGGCTGCCCCTCTTTCAAAGAACTCAAAATTAGAAGCTAAAAATAAAGCAAATTTATCCTTGTCAATTAAAGGAAACAAACAGGAAATTACCCTTGTAGCAATAAAAATAAAGAATTTGGAGGGAATACAATCCACAAAAGGAAATGCAGAAGAGACATTGCAGAAAATTGTTAATTTTGCTGAAGACAAAAAAGCCTTTATTTATGAAAACCAGGATAACTTATTTTTTATTCTCACTCCATTAAAAACAAGGACATTCCAAAATGAAGCAAATGCATTAAATATTGCACAAAAAGCAAAAGAGATTTTAATAGAACACAACAAATTATTCAAACAAAAAATATCCTTCGGCATCTCCATGGAAAATGGAGAGATTGTTGAGAAATTGGAAGGTGGAATTCTGGAATTTATGAGCATGGGAACTTTCATGACAAATGCTAAAAGAATTGCATCAACAGCTCAGGAAGATATTTTGCTTGGAGAGAAAATAAGAGGAAAACTGACAAATGTAAGAACAGAAAAAATAAACAGCGACAGAGTATCGGCCTATAAAATAAAAGAAATAAAATATCATGACGAAGAACATTCCAGATTCATAAAGAGTTTTTTACAGAGAACAAAAGAAGATAAAAAATAATCATTGAATATTTCTGCTTAAGCCTTTTTCAAGATTCTCTATCTCTTTCATCATTAAAAAATATTGATGTCTTAATTCTCCATCTTCGGTTCCACGTTTAGCCATTTTTCCTTTATTCCTTGTTTGAATCTGAAGAACAGAATCAGAATAGGATTGATATAGGTGATGAAGGTTCTCAATATAAGATTTATTTTTATTTTCCTCTGCAAAAGAAGATTTTTCTAAACTAATTAATTTATGAGGCCAGCCATCTTTTTTCAATATATTCAAAATTCCCTGTTGATACTCACTTCTTAATCTCATCAGGTAAAAACCCCTTCCAAGACTCTCAGAGTTTCTGCAAAAATTAATCAAATCAAGTTCATCATTAGAATTATCAGAAAAAGTTTCTAAAATTTCTGTTTCTTTCTTAAAAGAATTTCTGTTTTTTTCAAAGAAATCAGAAACTTCCTCAAAATGAGGAAAACCTGATAAAAAAGAGAATTTAGTATTGTCGGTTATAAAACATTTTTTAATAGGATAATTGCCAAACATTCTTCTTTTTAATTCTTCTTCAGATTGCCTATTAGAATGAAAGTTTTTTGGAGCAGCTACATAAATTGTTTCGAGTTCTTTCTGTTCCATTAATTCCATTAAAAATCAACAAAATTGACTTTTTTAAAGATTATTGTTCTTGATTTTATTGCCTGTTTTTTTCTTTTTAGAAACTTCTTTCTTTACAATTTCCTTAACCTCTTCCTTAGTAACTGCTTTCTCTAATTTCTCTTTATCCTTCATATCCTCAATCTTCTTATTTATTTTAAACCCAAATCCTGTGATTTTAAATACAATTGCCCCTGCAATTAAGATTAATCCAAGAACAAACATCCATAAAAAGACTTTTGAAGCTTCTGAAAAGAAAACTCCCACTATCTGTGAAA
>CAZIZL010000052.1:0-4801 GCA_964543665.1 Candidatus Woesearchaeota archaeon
TTTGTGTAACTCCAAGCACTCCTCCAACAGCAACAATAATTAATGTTTATGCAAGCGGATATGAAGCAGGAACAACAAATATTCCAAGAAATACTTTAGATAATAATTTAAGTTCTAGATGGTCTAGTGAAGGTATTGGGCAATGGATTAAATATGAATTTAACCAGACTGTTATTGTTAACAGAATTCAAATTGCATTTCACCAGGGAGATCAAAGAATTGCTTATTTTGCAGTTGAAACCTCTTTAGACAACTCTTCCTGGACAAGGGTTTTAAACAATATGCAAAGTAGCGGGAATACTTTAAATCTTCAAACATTTAATTTTGCAAATACTCAAGCAAGATATCTTAGGATTATTGGGAACGGTAATAGTGATAATTCCTGGAATGCTTATTCTGAAGTTAAGATAAATGATTTTGTAGTTAGTTTGCCTGCTTCAGTTTGTACAACACATACATCTTCAAATTGTACTAACGGAGATGTGTATTGGTGGAATAGTTGCGGGCAGATTGAAGGAATTAGATATGATTGCAATTCAACACAAACTTGTTCTGCTGGAGCTTGTGTAAATAATCCCCCTCCAAGTGGACAACTTCTTGCATTTCCTGGTGCAGAAGGATTTGGAAAATACACAAGAGGAGCATATGCAGGAAGCAGCACTCCAAGAATAATAATAGTAAATACACTTAGTGGAGGAACTTCGGGAGATGAAGTTACTGGAAAAGGAAGTTTAAGATGGGCTGTAACAAGAAATTATCCAAGAATTGTTTTATTTGAAGTCAGCGGGTATATTAATTTATCAGGAAGCCATATTACTATAAACAACCCATATATAACAGTAGCAGGACAAACAGCACCAAACCCGGGAATAACAATTACTGGAAGAAGCTTTACTATAGATGATAATGAAGTAATTATCCAGCATTTGAGATCAAGATTAGGAATTGCAACTATTTCTGAGGGTTCTTTTGATGCTTTTGGAATTTATGGAGGAAACAATATTTACATAGACCATTGTTCTTTTAGCTGGGCAGTAGATGAAAATGCAGGTATAAGTCCAAGAGCAATAGAAAACCTTACTATTACTAATTCAATTATTTCGGAAGCACTTTATAATACTCCTCATCCAGACAGCCCTAATTCTTATGGAATGCTTATTGCTACAGGGGATAAAGTCTTTGTTTCAAAGAACTTATTTGCACATCTGGCTCATCGTTCTCCTATGCTAAATGCTAATTCAAATAATGTCATTCTTACTAATAATCTTCTTTACAATACAGGAACAGAAGGAAATAATATTTATCTAAACATAAATAATGTTCCTTTAAATTGTTCAATTGTTGGAAACACAATGATTCCTGGACCAGGAACAATAATACCTGAGATGGTAAGAGTCCATGAAAGTTTAACGCCTGGAAGCAAGATATATCTTGAAGATAATGAAGGTCCTGGAAGAACTTCTGATTCCTGGTCAATTGTCAGAGGAACTGATAAAACAAGTTTTAGAGTTAATACTCCTGCTGTATGGATGAGTGGTTTTACTTCTATGCCAAGCAGTGCTGTTGAGAATTATATTGTCAATAATGCAGGAGCAAGACCTGCTGACAGAGATGATGTTGATGAGAGAGTGATTAATGGAGTGATTTCAGGAACAGGAAAAAGAATGGATAGCAGTGATATTGTATGGCCAACACTTGCACAGAATACAAGACTTCTAACAAGCATTCCTGGTTATCCAGCATCTAACACACATGGAGATGATGATGATGATGGATATACTAATCTTGAAGAATGGCTGTATGATCAGGCAAGAATTGTTGAAGGAAGATAAATTCTAAAAAATAGATAGTAAAATAAAATTTATTCAAACAATTTTGCAATTCCTATTAAAACTCCTATTAGGGTTGTTGCTACAACAATCCATCCAAAGACAACTGTGACTCCAACAGGAATCCATCTTATTGTTAAAACCTTGTCAATCATTCCGAATGCAACTGCAAGAGAAACAATTACTCCTGTAATCCATGCAACGAAACTAAATGTTTTTGGTAGGGTGTTTTTATTTTTTGACATAATAAACTTTAGATAAAGAAGTTTAAAAATCTTAACAAAGCTTTTATATTTGTATGATTTTGCTGTGAAATGAATTTAAAAGAACTTAAGATAATGTTCTCTGAATTTAAAGATTATCTCTGCTCATAAGGTAAAAAGAAGAATTCAAAAGGAAATGAAGAAATGGCAATAAAATCAGATTACGACATTAAAAATGATAGATTATACTTTTATGTAAATGAAAATAATGTTGATTATAGCATTGATTATGATGATGTAATCCTTGATGTTTCAGGAAAGAGGATTACTGGAATAGAAATTATGGATGCTTCCAAATTTCTTAGCATTAAAAAATCAGTGGATATAAACAAATTCTTCTCTTCTCTTAAAAATATCAAAATGGATGTTGAATATAAGGATAATTCAATTTCGGTTAGTATAAACCTTGAATCAAATAAATCAAATGAAAATATTTATATTAAAGTTCCAATAAAAAAAGAATTAATTGTTTGTTAGATTACATCTCCTCTTGAACAAAGGGGGATGAGTTTAGTGCAGGAAATTTTACATTTCCTCCAGAGTATCTATTCCAATTAAATAAAGTGAATTTTTCAAGACCTGCCTGAATGCTTTTACAAGTTCTATTCTAAAGGATTCTTTATCTGAATTAAGAACAGGGCAGGAATGATAAAACTCATTAAAAATCTGGGCCAATTGATAGGAATAATTTGCAATAAGAGAAGGATTGGTGTTTTTATAGGCATTTAAGGCAATATTTTCAAAATCAGATAATTTTTTTATTAAGGCTATTTCTTTTTCCTCAAGATATTCAAGGGGTGAATTTGATTTTTTATTTTTTAGTTTTCTCAGTATACTTGAAGCTCTTGCATAGCTGTAAAGAATATAAGAGCCTGTATCTCCTTCAAAATTAATGGATTCTTTTGGATTAAAAACCATGTCCTTTTTTATATCTATTTTTAATAAAAGATATTTTATTGCTGCAAGTGCTATTGTAAGGCTTCTTTCCTCTGACTGCTTTGGTGTTAATTTATATCTGGATTCAAGTTCTTTTTTTATCAAGTCCTGGACTTTTTCTATTAAATCATCTGCATCAACAACTGTTCCTTCCCTTGATTTCATTTTCCCATCAGGAAGATTGACCATTCCATAAGAAAGATGCTTTAATCCTTCTGATTTAAATCCGAGCTTCTCAAGAAGTGTGAACAAAACATCAAAATGATATTTCTGCTCATTTGCAACAACATAAATTGATTTATCCAGTTTGTATTTTTCCTGCTTTAATTTTGCAAGATAAATATCCTGGGTAATGTAAACAGAAGTACCATCAAGCCTTAGCAAAATCTTTTCGCCTAGCTTTTCTTTTTTAAGATTAATTGCTATTGCTCCGTCTTTTTTCTTTTTAAAAATTCCTTTTTTCAGGCCCTCAAGAATAATCTCTTTTCCTTTTTCATAAATCTTGCTTTCAAAAAATTCAACATTGTGCTTTATCCCGAATTTTTTGTAGGTTTTCTCAAATCCATCAAGAGCCCATTTATTCATTTTTTCCCAGATCTTCAGAGTTTCCTTATCTCCCGCTTCCCATTTCTGAAGCATCCTGTGGGATTCCAGTTCAAGTTTTTGATTTTCCTTTTCTTTTTTATTGAACATTACATAATAATCCCCTACAAAATGATCTGATTTCTTTTTTTCAGATTTTGGGTTTTTCCCCTTTCCATAAAGTTTGTAGGCAGCCATTGATTTGCATATATGTATTCCCCTGTCATTATTGAGGTTAGCCCTTATTACCCTCTCCCCATTAAATTCAAAAATTCTTGAAAGGCTTTCTCCTATTGCCATGTTTCTTAAATGCCCGAGATGAAGTGGCTTGTTGGTGTTTGGGGAGGGAAATTCTATCATTGTCTTTTTTCCTGCTCTTTTGGACTTTCCGAAATTATCTTTTTTGGAATTTATTTCTTTTATTAAATTAACACCAAGAGTCTTCCTATCCAGAAAGAAATTTATGTATGGACCCCTTGTCTGAATATCCTCCATTCCACCAGGAGGATTTCCCATTAATTCCCTTAATTCAATTGCTATTTCATGAGGTTCTTCCTCCATTATTTCTGCAAGAAAAAAGCAGGGAAGAGCATAATCTCCCATTTCAGAGGAAGGAGGAATTTCTATTGTTTTTGCTATTTTCTCTTCAGAAATATCAATGGATTTCTTTTTAAGGGATTTTTTTATAAGGCTGACAATCACTTCTTTCATGAAAAATTAAAGAAAAGAGTGTTAATAAAAGTTTGCGATTTAATTCAAAACATTTATAACTGGAGTTTTTTTATGGGATTTATGGCAGAGATTAAAAAGGACAATCTTGAGAAAGCACTTAATTCCAAAAAGCAGGAAAGCCCACAGATGCCAAAGGAAATGGAAATAGGATTTCACCAGGGTGCATTGAATACTCTGATTAATGAAAGAAACGAGCTTGTGAGGATGATAGGACAGACAGAGGGTGTAATGCAGGCGCATCTGAAGAGACTTGAAGAACTTGGTGTTAAAATCAATTTTGGAAAACCTGAAGGAAAAAAATAGATTTTTGAAAAGATAAACTTTTCGAGTCACACATTTCTTCGAAATATGCGGGTGAAAAGAAACTTACCTTTGAATTTGGAAATTTCTAATTCACCCTTATTATATGCGGGTGAAAAGAAACTTACCTTTGAATTTGGAAATTTCTAATTCACCCTT
>CAZIZL010000053.1:0-939 GCA_964543665.1 Candidatus Woesearchaeota archaeon
TATTGATTTGACTTCGTGCAAGCGTGCACGTCGTAGGCAAATCACTCTGTCTACAATATTGATTTGACTTCGTGCAAGCGTGCACGTCGTAGGCAAATCACTCTGTCTACAATATTGATTTGACTTCGTGCAAGCGTGCACGTCGTAGGCAAATCACTCTGTCTACACTGAAAATATATTCTTAAGAATAATAATAGTTATAAATGGATAATTTAGTTAATAAATTATGAAAGAAATTCCAAATGAGAGATTTGTTGAAAAAGGAATGTATGTTAATCCCTTAACTTTTAGAAATGGCTTGATTGTTGCAAGAGCCTTTCCTCCAAGAGGATATATAAAAAAATTGGGAAAAGAAGGCGATGCCTGGCTTCCTGAAATTATAATATGTGAAGCAAAAGAAAATGCCCCTGTAAAAATTACTGGAAGAGGGATAGTTGCAAAAAGCCCTGCTCAATTCTATGTACTTCAGTTTAATCCAAACTGGAATGAAAAAGAAAATAAAAACAAAAATATGATTTATAGATTTTATAACTCCTTTATTCCGCAGGAAATAGAAGAAATAGGGGATATTGCTGTTATTAAACATAAGATAACTGGCCATTATGATGGATACAATACTCCAGGAGAGATATTTTATAGTGGAATTAGTAACCGGGACATTACACTGCATGGTTCAAAAAGCGATTTAGAAAATATGATAATGCTTGCTTCAAGTAATCTTCCCTCAAAAAGTTATGATTTAAAATTTAGCGCTCCCTGCTGTGCAAATAGCGATAAGTATTATAAAATTAAAATTGATAATTCTGAAATAAGCAATTTTGCAAAAAAAGTTGCAAATGAATTATTCTAAATTTTCCCAATATGAGACTTTATGAAATATTTTATTTTGATGAAATAGATGACAAGCATGCATATGTTTTTACTGAAAAAGAAGTCCCA
>CAZIZL010000053.1:949-2001 GCA_964543665.1 Candidatus Woesearchaeota archaeon
TTTAAAAAACCTGAGTGATAAGTATTAACCTTCAATTCTGATGTATTCTCTTACCTGAAAGAAATATTAATAAACTCCCCCTTACTTTTTAAACTAATGAGTGAAATAGATCCCTGGGGTGCCAAAGAAATTAAAATTGATGAGAAACTTATAAAAGAATTTGGATTAAAAAAATTTGACAAAAATAATCCTCCCTTTGATTCTTATTTTTTTAAAAGAGGAATAATTATTGCACACAGGGATTTTGATATAATAGAAAAAAACCTGAAATCTAAAAAACCTGTTATACAACTTACTGGTATTGCTTCTTCTGGTCCATTACACCTTGGGCATAAAATTGATGTGGATGTTTATCTTATGCTGAAAAAATTAGGTGCAAAAAGCTTTTTTGTTGTTTCAGACATTGATGCTTATGTTTCAAGGCCTGATTCAAAGATTTCAAGCATTGAAAAAGCAAAAGAATATGCAGTTGAGATAATTGCAGATTTACTTGCCTTAGGTGTCCCAAAAAATGAAATTTATGTCCAGAGCAGAAAAGAGCAGAGATATTATGAATTTGCGTTTGAACTCTCAAAAAAAATAACTGAAAATGAATTCAAATCTATTTACGGGCATTTGAATCCGGGAAAAATGTCTGCAAACCTCCTGCAATATGCAGATATACTGCACCTGCAATTAAAGGAATACGAGGGGCCAACACCAACAATAACAGGAATAGGAGTTGAACAGGATCCTCATGCAAGAGCATGCAGGGATTTGGCAAGAAAACTTCCATATAAAATGAAACTTCCTTCTTTTATTTATTTTCTTCACCAGTCAGGACTGCAAAAAGGAAATAAAATGAGTGCTTCTATGCCTGAAACTGCAATTTTTCTAAATGATTCTGAAGAAGAAATAAAAAGAAAAATAAGCAGGGCGTTTTCCGGAGGGCAGGAAACTGCAGAAATGCACAGAAAAAAAGGAGGGGTTCCTGAAATAGACAAGGCCTATGAAATTCTTTTTTATCATCATCCTGATTCAGATTTTGTAAGGGAGATTTATAAAAAGTATAA
>CAZIZL010000053.1:2011-4456 GCA_964543665.1 Candidatus Woesearchaeota archaeon
GGGAGAACTTAAAAAAATATGCACTGAATTCCTAATCTCTTTTCTCAGGGAGCATAAAAGAAAAGCTGAGCAAAATAAAAAGATTGCAAAAGAGATAGTTTATGGAAAAAAGAAATGATTAACAAAATCTTCATAAAAAAGAGGGATAAAGCAGGGCAGTATTATCTGATTGTAACAATTATACTTGTGGGGCTTGTTATCGGATTTGCAGTAATAATGAATTCTTCCTCTAAGAATGACCCTGTGAAAATTAGAGAGACTGCAAAGGAATTAAAAATAGAAAGCGAGAAAGTTCTTGATTATGACCTTGTCAATTCAGAAAATAAGTTTGAGGAATTTTCAAGGGACTATTCAGCTTATATAGAAGGCAATGAAATTTATTTTATTCTTGTTGAAGAAAATGATTTTGAAGCATACAAATATGAAGGTGCAAATAAAATTGATTTGACTAATTCTCTTGAAGTAGGAGAGAATATTGTTTTTAATCTTGAAGGGGTGGATTATGAATTTGAAAAAGAAGAAGGGAAAAACCTTTATTTTATAATTACCCAGGAAGCAGGAGGGGAAAAATATGTTTTCTCAAATTAAGCACAAAAAAGCTGTCAGTGTAATAATCGGATATGTAATACTTGTGTCTTTTGTAATTGTCCTCGGAATAATAGTTTATTCCTGGATGAAAACCTATGTCCCAAAAGACGAATTAAACTGCCCTGACGGAACTTCTATTTTTATAAAGAGCTATGAATGTTCTTCAAATACCTTAACTCTTCATTTAAGCAACAATGGAAAATTCAATATAGGGGGATATTTCATATATGTTACAAATTCTCCTCAAAAAGAACTTGCCACAATAGACATTTCCAGAAATAATACAGATGAATTGTCAATAATTCGTCCAACAGGAATAAAATTCAGTGGATTGGAATCCGGGAATTTATTAAAGCCAAATGATGAGGAAACTGAAATTTATGATTTAACTGGCCTGGATGCTATTTATTCTGTTGAAATACTTCCAATAAGATGGCAGGAAGAAAAAAACAAATTAAGGCTTGTCAGCTGCAAGGATGTTAAAATAAAAGAATCAATTCAATGCAAAAAAGCATGCACTCCTGCTTTAGATCCTAGTACATCAGGAATATGCGGAAGCTTTGTTTGCGGAACAGCTCAAAATGGAACTTGTGGTGCTGTAAGTTGCGGAACTTGTGATTTAACTAATGCATTATCTGGCTGCCCATCTGGAAGCTGTATTGTTTCTTCCTGTGTTAATGGTGATGGAATTGATTCAAATGGATGTGAAGCACCTATAGGAACATTAAGCAATTGTGGAAGTTGCGGAGATGTTTGTACAACTGGAACTGAAGTGTGTACAGATGGAAGCTGTACTTCTTGTAATGGAGTTTGGATATCTCCTGAAAATACAGGAGTTGAATGTGATGGAACTCCTTTGCCTGCAAACTGCATTGCTAATTGTACATGTACAGGGGGATATGTATCAAATGGAATAGGTGGATGTAAGATTCCTAATTTTGTTAATAGCTGTACTAGTTATTGTGATTTCTTGAATTATAATGGGATTCCTCCAGGAGAGTGCACTAATAGTCCTGGTAATTGTGTACAAGGAGGGGGAATATATGAAGCTTTTGGAGATCAATGGTGCACTGGAGGATCACAGGCAGATACGTGTTGTTGTAAACTTTAATTAAAAACATAGAATTTAAAAATAATAAAATATAATATATTACATGAAAAGAAAAGAGGAAAGGGGATTGTCCCCTGTTATTGCCACTGTTCTACTGATTACAATTGTTGTTGTTATTGCATTGATTGTTTTCTTATGGATTAGGGGGATGACTCAGGAGGCAATAACAAAATTTGACGGCCAAAATATCCAGTTAGTGTGTGAAGATGTTTCTTTTGATGCAAGTTATTCAGGAGATAGTCTTGATATTACAAATCTGGGAAATGTTCCTATCTTTGGAATGAATGTAAAAGAAATTGGCGAAGGGAGCTATACTACTAAAAACCTCAGAGAAGAATCTCTTGCGTGGCCTGAAACAGGACTTAATCAGGGGGGTGTTTTTTCAGATACAATGTATTTTACAGGAGAGGAAATAGTTTTGATTCCTGTATTAATAGGAGAATCTGACAGCGGGAGAAAAACTTATGTTTGTGATGAGAACCAGTATGGGTATGAAATTCTTATTTAAGATGAAAAATTATATTTCAAAGAGAATATTATTACTAGGTAAGAAGTCTTGCTAGGTAAGAAAAAGTTTATAAATTCAAATGTTTTTCTTATCAGGTATGAATGAAGAAAAAGGAAGAATTTTGATTGACAATAGCAGAGAATATTTTAATTCAGGGGAGGATGAATTAAAGAAAGGAAGAAATAATTCAGCCGTTGTGCTTTTCTTTAAACGCCTTGTTTCATTATGCGATTTGTAT
>CAZIZL010000054.1:0-4445 GCA_964543665.1 Candidatus Woesearchaeota archaeon
CCCACTTCTTCCTTAATCTCTCTTTTAAGCAAATCCTCAAGAACATTATACCAATGATGAGGAGTGTCTTTTTCCCTTAAAGCATACTCCAAAACCTCTAATTTTCCTCCTGGCACAGTCCATCTTCCAGGAAACGCCTTTTCCCATTCTGCTCTTTTAACAATTAAAAACTTTCCTGATTTATTGATTAAAATTCCAGTAGCAACAACATAATGGGCCTGGTTTTGATTATACATAAAAAAAATCCATCACAACAATATTTAAATAATCCCTCAAAAAATTTGACTAATATGGAAAAAGAAATACTTTCTATTTTTTTAACAAATAAAAGATTAAAATTTAATGAAATTGAAAAATTACTGCATACAAGATCCAATAAATTAGATTATCATCTTAAAAAATTAATTAATAAAAAAATTCTTGAAAAGAAAAATGAATTTTATCAATTATCAGAGAATTCAGAATTATTAATCCCTTATATTTCTGATAAAAATGCACTCCTGCCTGTTGTTTTAATATGCATTAAAAAATCAAAAAAAGAGGTTTTTTTATATAAAAGAGCAAAAAGACCCTATCAGGAATTCCTAAGTCTTCCGGGAGGGAGAATTCTTTTGGGGGAATCAATAGAGGAAAGTGTAAAAAGAATAATGAAAGAAAAGCATAATCTAAATGCAGGTCTTGAAAAAATAAATTCAATTTCAATAGAGCACTTAAAAAAGAAAAATAAAATAATTAATTCTTTTTTATTAATACTTACAACTGCAAGAGTAAAAGAAAGAATAACTTTTATAGATATTGAAAAATACAGGAAATACATAATAAAAAGCGATTATAATTTAATAAAAAAGGATTTGGAAAAAAGTATTCCTGTAAAAATAATAAATTCAAAGATTAAATAATTCCAAATTATTCAATTCTTACTTTTCTTTAACTCTGGTGTTTACTCTCTTGCCAAATTCCAAAATACTATGCCCTTCATTTAGAACCCTCTTCATAATCTCTTTTAAATCCGATATCTTTACTCTTACTTGTTCAGTAGTATCCCTGTCTCTGATAGTAACATCCTTATTTTTAAGAGATTCTTCATCCATTGTTATGCAAAAAGGAGTCCCAATCTCATCCTGCCTTGCATATCTTCTTCCAATTGAACCCCCAGAATCATAGATTACATAGAATTCCTGTTTAAGAGAATTATAAATTTCTCTTGAAATTCTGACAATTTCTTCATTATTTTTAATCACAGGAAAAACACCTGCTTTAATTGGAGATAATTTAGGGGGAATATTCAGGACAATGTTTCCTCTTCCATCATCAGAATATGCTTTTGTCAAAATTGCAAGAAAGATCCTCTCTATTCCAAAAGTCGGCTCAATAACACGCGGAATAATCTTTTTTTTATATTTTTCATCAAATATCTCCATTGTCTCTTTGCTTTCTTTTTCATGTTGCTTTAAGTCATATTGCCCTCTGTTTGCATTTCCTGCAATTTCCTTTGATCCAAAAGGATATTCATAATCAATGTCAAATGTTGCAGAAGAATAATGACTCAGTTCCTCTTTCATATGCTCTCTTATTTTAATTTCATCCAACCCAAGACTTCTAAACCAGATAATCTGCTCTGCAAACCAATAAGCATGCCATTCCTCTAATTTTCCTTTCTTAACAAGATTTCCAATACTTGTTTTTTCCAGTTTATTTGAATTATTTTTTTGATTTTCTTCTGATAAAAAACTAAATTCAGTATTTAGATGTTTTTCATCCAATAATTCGCATTTTTCTTCTTCAGGATTTATAAAAAATTCAAATTCCCCTATTGAAAATTCTCTGCTCCTGAATAAGAAATCCCTTGGTGCAATTTCATTTCTAAAGCATCTTCCTATTTGTGCAATCCCAAAAGGCAATTGCATTCTTGAAGTCTGAAAAATTAATTTAAAATCCATAAACATCCCCTGTGCAGTTTCCCCTCTTAAATAAGCAGTTTCAGAATTCCCATCTCCAGTGCCAACCTTTGTCTGAAACATTAAGTTGAATTTCCCCTGGGAAATATATTCTCCCCCGCAATCAGGACAATTCACTTTTCCAACTTCATTTTCATCAAGTTTTCCTGTTTTCCCGCATTTCTTGCATTTAACAAACACATCATTAAAATTCTCCATATGCCCTGAAGCTCTCCAGGTTTTTGGAGAAGAGATTATACTTGCTTCCATTCCCACAATATTTTCCTTTTGATAAACAAAAAAATTCCACCAATCCTTTTTAATATTATTAAACAATTCAACTCCCAATGGCCCAAAATCCCAAAATCCAGAATATCCTCCGTAAATATCACTTGAACGGAAAATAAACCCTTTTTCCTTGCAGAATTTTGCCAAATCATCTATAGATATTTTTTTTTGGATAAGATTATTTTCTTTTTCTTTTACAATTTTATTTTCCATAGAAATATTCTTCTTATCAAGGTTTTTAATAATTTCCCTGGCTTTCAATTCTGCTTGTTTTTTATCTGTCCCCAAATATGCAATATGTTTGCTAATAACCTTTTTCCCCTCTCTTACGCTTTTTCTAAGATAATAGTAATCTTTTCCATTAATTTTTTGCTTTGCAATATAAGGCATATCCGTTAGTAACTACAAATACCTATTTAAATGTTTTTAATAACTACTAGAATTAAGTGTAATACATCTATAATAAGTAATATTTATAAGTAATAATACACATATAATAAGTATGGGAAGGACTCGTATAACAAAGGCTTTAATCAGAGATTTAATAGAAAAAAAAGAAGCTTCTAAAAAAAGAAAAACTCATCTTGAAAATTACCTTCAAAAACTAAAACATACTTATTCCAAGGAAAAAATTTCTTATTCACAATATGTTGAAATTATTCATAAAAAGACAGATGGAAGAAATATTGGGGAATGGGCTGAATATTATGGAAAATATGAAAAAGACTGCAATAAGGAGATAAATAAGCAAAGAAAAAAGGTAATTAAAAATAAAATACCTGTAATTTTTCTTTCAGTTGTAATAATTTCATTTTTAATCTATGCTTCATTTTTTTCAAATTATGAAAATTTAAAATTTACTGGATTTCTTATTGGAGAACAAAAACAGGAATTTTTACAAAACATTAACCTAACTTCAAATGAATCAATTAATTATGAATGGATATTGGAAAATACAGGGCAGTTAAAATCAGTAAAAATTACTGGATTAATAGAGGGTGAAGGAGAAGTAAAAATATATCTGGATAATTTATTAATTTTAGATAGTTCAGAGATTGCTAAACCCCCCCTAGGAATTACTGGGGGGGTAATTGAACCAATTGAAGAAGAAATAATTCCAAGTGAAAACAATACAGAAAATTCAACAATCCTTGAGATAAATGAAACAGACCAATCAAATTCAGAAGAGATAAATAAAAGTGAGGCTCTTTCAAACGAAGAGTCGAGTCCTTCCCGGGAAGAGTCTCAAACTTCTGAAGCTAATGAAATCCAAATTAATGAATCTATAAATCAAACAGAAATCCAAGAGCAAATTATTCCAAATGAAACTAAGGTTGAAGAAATAGAAATACAAAACGAAACAGAAAGCATAATTAAAATCTTCAATGAAATTTGCAAAGAAACCTGTGATTTAGAAAATTTGAGTTTAAATCAATCTTCTTATAAATTAAGAATAGAAATTTCAAATGCAACACTTTACTTAAATGAAATAAATTATGAAATATTCCAAAAAATTCATGAAAAAGAGTTAATCCCAGAAGAAAACCAAACTCAAGAAAATGCAACAATTACAACAATCCAATATCAAGCAAGAATTGGAGAACCAGTTAAATGGAAAAAAACAATTATTCTAGAAGCTCCTTCAAATATCACAATAGAATTACCTAAAGAATCTGAAAATATAATTGTAAATCAAATACCTCAAGAAGTTTTAGATAAAGAAAATATTAAAGAAATAAATCAAAAAGAAATAGAACTATATGAAAAAGAAAAAACAAAAGCAAAAACAACAATAACAGGAAAGGTTATTTCAGAAGAAAATGCTAAAAAAAAGAGGTCTTTTATAACAGGTAATGCAATTTCAGATAATATTCCTGTTAATCCCGAACAAACAATACAAATTTTAATTAATGAAAATTCAAGTGTTTATGAAATAGAATATGAAACTCCTGCTCCTTATGTAATTGAACAAGATATTGAAAATGGAAAAAGAATAAAAATTATTGGTCCAGAAACAATTCATTATGAAAATGTCCTTTCTTTTACTGAATTAAGTGAAACTCTTAATATAACAAATCCATTGATTGTTAAAATACACTGGATTGAAGAAGATTCTTATCTTCCTATTGAATCTCTTCAAGATATAAATTCCAATGGAATTTATGATTATATTGAATGGATTACACCTCATTTATCTAATCAGACTTTTGAAATAATAAT
>CAZIZL010000055.1:0-4427 GCA_964543665.1 Candidatus Woesearchaeota archaeon
CAAACGGGAACGGTAACAGGCCGCTTATCATCACAGAATCCTAATATGCAAAATCTTCCCCGTCCTAAGGGACGAGAGGATTTAGCAACACTTATTAGAAATCTTATTATTGCAGATGAAACCTCAAACATTAAGGTTGTTCTGTGGGACACAAATCACATTTCCTTAATTGAAGAAGGGAAAATAAAGGAAAATGATGTTGTTGAATTATTCAATGCTTCAATGAGAGAAAATGAACTTCATTTAGGAAGTTTTTCAGAGATAAAAAAAAGCAAGGAGGAAATTAACAATGTGAAAACAGAAAGAATTGTTAAAGAAAAAAAGATAATTGATTTTAAAATAGGAGACAGTGCTTCTGTGAGGGCATTTATTGTTCAGTCTTTTCAGCCTAAATTTTTTGAAGTGAACAAGGAGACCGGGAAGAAGCTAACAGAAGAAGAAAAAGCAAAAGGGCTGCCTGTTGACAGGAGGGCTCTTCTTAATATTGTGCTTGATGACGGGACAGAAACAATCAGGGCTGTTTTATTTAATGAAAATCTTTCTGCACTGGGAATAAGGGATTTGGAGAATCCTGAAAAACTTTCTTATCAAATTGAGGATTTGCTTGGAAAGGAATTTATTCTTTCAGGAAATGTAAGAAAAAATAATTTCTTTAATAATGAGGAATTTATTGTGGATTCTGTAAAACCTGTTAATTTTGAGGAATTATTGATTAAACTTGAAAATTGAAAACTTCTTTAAATACTCTTAACTAATACTTTTTATGCTGATAAAAACACATTTCCTCATAACCATTATTGGAATCTTAATTTTAATTTCAAATGTTGAGCATAAAGTAGTTTTTGTGATTGTTGCATTAATGGCGACATTTATTCCTGATATTGATTCAAGGTATTCTGTTGTTGGAAGGAGAAAAATAAACAGAATACTGCAGTTTTTTACAAAACACAGGGGAATAACCCATAGTTTTGTTTTCTTGATATTAATTACAGTTTTGCTGGTTTATGTCCTTCCAATTATTGCACTTGGATTTTTTTTAGGGTATGGACTGCACTTGTTTGGGGATAGTTTTACCTTAAATGGAATCCAGGCTTTTTATCCAATTTCTAAGAAAAAGGCAAGTGGCCCTATAACTACAGGAAGGAAATTTGAGAAGGTTTTGTTTGTAATCCTGCTTTTTCTGGCTCTTTTTATACTTTGGGTTAAGATTTTTTAATATAGATTTTTCACCTAAATAATCTTTATAAAGCAAAGGGGGTTTGGAAAAGTATGGGTTCAAAACAAGATTATATTTTAGATGATTTTCCTATAAATACAAGCAATTGTAATTTTATTTATGGTGCAATTTCTAGAGCAATGTATAATCGGGAAAATCCAGGTATCAGAGGAAGCGGATTGTATGGAACTCATTCTTTTTATACACCTAAATCCAATGAAGTTCTTCCTATTTTATTTGGAACTCTTTTTAATGGAGATGAATATGCAGAAGTTTTATTTTTAAAATCTCATGAAAATGAAAATGGAAAATTAGAAGTAAAGCTTTTTGGAGATAATGAAGAAAGATTGTTAGAGATTAAAAAAGGAATTAAATTAAACATTGATAGAGTATTGGAGAAACAAAATGCCTAAAAAAGATGATATTGATGAAGAAGAATCAGAAAGTGAAGCAAAGAAATCCAAGAAATCAAAAGGGGACAAAGAATTAGGATTAACTGATTTACCTGGAATTGGACCTGCTGTTGCCGCAAAGCTTGAGGGTGCAGGGATTTTTGATTTAATGTCTCTGGCTGTTGCAAGTCCAGCAACAATTGCTGATGCTTCTGGAGTAAGCCCTGCTGTTGCAAGGAAAGCAATACAGGCTGCAAGAGAGATGCTGGATTTAGGATTTCAGGATGGAGTGGAGTATGCACTGAGAAGGTCCAATGTTTCTTATGTAACAACAGGGAGCAAGGAATTTGACAATCTTTTGGGTGGAAGAGGAGTAGAAAGCAGAGCTATTACAGAAGCTTTTGGAGCTTATGGAAGTGGAAAATGTATAAGCAAAGACACAGAGGTTTGTTATTTCAATGATGAAACTATGCATGTTGAGTGCATAGAACAAACTTATGAAAAGTATAAGATGAAAAACGGAGAAATTAATGCAGAAGAAGGATTTGCAGTTCCTGTCAATAGTGTTAAAGTTTTAGGGTGGGTGGATGGAAAATTCAAAATTGTAAAGGCAGATAATTTATATAAGGAAAAAGTAAAAAAACTTTTTTTGATAAAGACAAAAAGGGGAAGGGTGCTTAAGGTAACTGGAAAACACCAATTATTGAGTTTTTCAAAAGGGGTTAAATGGAAGAAATCAATGGATTTAATGCATGGAGATTTAATTGCTTCTCCTAAGGAGATTTCATTAGAAACAGAGAATTTTTACAATGAAGATGATGGGTATTTTCTTGGACTATTTGCAGCAGAAGGAACATTTAATCCTTTTTCAATTTCAAACAGCTCAGAGAGGATAAAAGAATGGGTTTGCGAATATGTTAAAAAGAAATTTAATTATCTCCCTACTGTAAAGTGTGATAAGAGAAGAGAAAATGCAGTTTATACTATTTTATTAAGAGAAAATACAAGGGCCATGATGGATGGTTTGGACAGATGCAATTCTTCTGAGAAATTTATTCCTGAAAAGATATTTTTATCAAATAAGAAGGTTATTTTATCTTTTTTAGGGGGTTATTTTGACGGGGATGGGGAGGTATCAAAAACAGATATTTCTGCAACAACTAAAAGCAGAAAATTAGCAAGCCAATTGAGTTATTTATTATTAAGATTGGGCATATCATCCAGCTTGGCAAATAGAATCACCAAGGGGGTAAAATATTATGTTCTTAGGGTTTCAGGAGAAGATAGAGAGAATCTTAAAGAGGTTTTATTTAAGATAAAATCTTTTGATTTCACATTTAAAAATAGCTCTTATGGATATCCCAAAAAGATTATGTCTTTTATTTCAGATTTATACAGGGAAAGCCTTGGGGGGAACAGGGGGAGTTTGAGAAAAGAAATAGGGAAAAGAAATATTCAAAGAACAGCTTATTCAAATCTTATTGGAAATTCTCTTGCCAAAGCAATAAATTCTAAAACTCTGAATAGAATAGAAAATATTTTTGAGAGACAAAAAAATACTTTCCTTAATGTTATTAGTTCTCTTGAGAATGCAGATTTAACAACAGAGATTTTAAAGGAAAATTATCCCAAGCTTCCTTTTGCATTTAATTCTCTTGCAGATAAGATGGGAATAAAGAAAAAGAGTATAAGTAATTACTATCAGAGAAAACTTCCTGAAAATAAATCTAATTTGCTTAGAAATTTGATTATTAATGAGCTTAAAACAAGGGTTGATTTAATTTATCTTGCTCTGGAATTAATTTCTGAAATAAAAATGTTTAATTGGGATATTATTGAGGGCATAGAGGAAATTGATTATGATAATTATGTTTATGATTTTGTTGTCCCAGAAGGGAATTCTTTTGTTGGAGGAAATATGCCTACAATGATGCATAATACTCAGCTGGGATTGACTTTGGCTGTCAGGGTTCAATTGCCAGTTGAGAGCGGGGGTGCAAATGGAAAAGCTGTTTTTATAGATACAGAAGGAACTTTCAGACCTCAAAGAATAAAACAGATTTCAGACGGGCTTGGTGCAAATGCTGAAAAAGTTTTGAAAAATATTTTTGTTGCAAGGGCTTTTAATTCAGATCATCAAATGCTTCTTTTGGAAAAAGTTACTGAAATGATAAAAGCAGGAGAACCTATAAAATTGCTTATTATTGATTCTTTAACTGCTCATTTCAGGGCTGAATTTGCAGGAAGAGGGCAATTAGCAGACAGACAGCAGAAACTAAACAGGTATATGCATGATTTGATGAGACTTGCTGAGACATATAATCTTGCTGTTTATGTTACAAATCAGGTCATGGCAAATCCTGCTCAGATGTTTGGGGATCCGACAACTGCAATTGGAGGAAACATTGTTGGACATGCCTGTTTAACAGGAAATAGTTTAATACAATTAAGTGATGGAGTTATAAAAGAAATAAAAGATATGAAACAAGAGAAGGTATTTTCAAGTAATTTTTCTGATTTAAAATTAGGTATTGCAGAATCTGATAGATTATTTATTAATCCAGATGTAAATAAGATTTATAATATTCAGACAACTAATATAATAAATTGCTCAGAACTGCACAGGTTTTTCAGTGTTGAGAATTTTTCTTTAGCAGAAAGAGAAGCAAGGGATTTGAAAGAAGGCGATTTTGTTGCTCAGGCAGGAAGAATTGATGTTTTGGGTGAAGAACAAAAACTACCAATGGTTAATTTGAGGAGGATTGGCAAGATTTCAAAAGAGGAAGGAGATTTAATTTCCGGAGAATTAAAAAAGGAAA
>CAZIZL010000056.1:0-4302 GCA_964543665.1 Candidatus Woesearchaeota archaeon
GAAAAACAAAATCTGCAAATGTCAAGGCAGAATTTGCTAGAAAAGATGTTGAAGTTGATGTTGAAAGTTTAGAGATAATAAGCAAAGCAGAGAAACTTCCAATTCATGTTAATGAAAAAACAACTACAACTGAATTTCAAAATAGATTGGATTACAGGTTTTTGGATATAAGAAAACCAAAAATACAAGCTATTTTTGAAGTTGAAGCAACTGTTATGAAAGGATTCAGGGAATTTATGGAAAAAGAGGGAGCATTAGAAGCTGTTTTTCCTTCAATAATTGGAGCTAGTTCAGAAGGAGGGACAGAATTATACAGATTAAAGTATTTTGAACAAGATGCTTATTTATCTCAGAGTTGTCAATTATACAAACAAATGCTTGCATGTTCTCTTGAAAAAGTATTTACTTTGTTTACTGTTTGGAGAGCTGAAAAACATAACACCCCCAGACATTTGAATGAATCAAGGCAAATGGATTATGAACAGGGATTTGCAGATGAATTTGTTGTTATGGATGTTTTAGGGAGATGTGTTCAGCATATTGTTAAAAAGGTTTTAGAGGAGAATAAAAAAGAATTAGAAATTTTAGGATTAAAATTAATTATTCCTAAAATAAAATACATGACTTTTGCAGAAACAAACAATCTTCTTAAAAAAGAAAAAGTTCACACAGAAGAAACTGATTTGACTCCGGAAGGTGAGAGAAAATTAGGGGAATTATTTCCTGATACAATTGTTTTTGTTCATGATTGGCCATTAGCTGGTAAACCATTTTATATCATGCCTAAGGGCAAGGAATTAAGTTGTGGATTTGATGCAATTTATAATGGAATGGAGATTTCTTCTGGTGGACAGAGAGTTCATATCCCTGAATTACTTGAAAAAAGATTAAGGGCAAAAGGGCTAAATCCAAAAGACTTCAAATCTTATATTGACAGCTTTAGATATGGTGCTCCTGAACACGCAGGATGGGGAATGGGATTAGAAAGACTAACAATGTTGATTCTTGGACTTGATAATATAAGAGAAGTTGTTTTGTTTCCAAGGGATAGAACCAGACTTACACCATAAGTCTGGAGACTTACTCCTTGATGTAATTTAAGTTATCTCAGTAAAATCATATAATATAAATGGAGTTGCTATTTTTTATATAATCTAATTTAGTTGAACAATGTTTAAAGTTCTTATACATTAATTATTCTTCATAAATTATCTTCTTTTCTTTCCTTTGCATTTTCTAACTTATATATTTCTTTTCTGTAATATTCTTCAAGTTCAATATTACCTTCTTTTTCAGCTTGTTCTCTCTTTTCTTTATGATATTCTATTTGTTCTCCTAGAGATTTAATTCCTTTTTTTAATCGCTTCTTTCTGTTTGTCATCTTAATTTAAATTATATTTTATTCTCTTTTTCTAAAAAGCTTAAGAGTAATTTAACATTATCAACTTTAATTTTATTTTTTGTCTTTATATCATCCCTTAGGTTTCTGTAAATATTATAAATATTCTCTATTTGATTTTTATCTATTTTTGAATTTCCCAAATATTTTAAGAAATCTCTTTTTGAATACTTTTTGTTATTTAAAATACCATTTATTAAATAAATTCCCCTTAATCTTAATATTAAAGAATAAATTATCTCTGGAGAGGTTAGATATTCATCTTTTTCAAGATTAATTAATTCCTGATTTATTGAGATTATTCTATTTGTTTCTTCAATATAACTTTTGAAAGAGATTTTTTTTATTTCTATCTTGTTTAATTCTTTAAGCAATAGGGGGTTAATAATAACATTTGCTTCTCTTAATCTTGGGGCAACTAATATTGGGTTTTTCTCAAGTGTCTTTTTCAGATTTTCAAGCGTTACAAGAGAGATGTGATATTTTCCTGAAATTATTTCTTTTTTAATATGGTTTGTTATTGCAATTATATCTATGTCTGATTCTTTATCTTGATCCCCTCTTGAATAGCTTCCTGTGAGATAAACCCCTAAGATATCCCCTAAATATTCAGAAAGCATGTTTATTACTTCTTTTTTTATCTCATCAGTCCTATTGATTAATACTATTTTTACCTGGTTTCCAATCCATTCTTTTGGAAGGAGAATCCCTCCACTATTTCCCCATTTTCCAACATTTTTTACATATTCCTGTTCAGTTTTCATGTATAAATAATGTTTAAACATTATTTAAATGTTTTGATTTGTTTTTATTCTTTATACTTCCCCTCAATTTCTTTTAAAAATTCCTGGAATTTACCTTGTTTTATTTTTTCTTTTGCAGTTTCTATTAATTTTGTAAGAAAGAATATGTTGTGGTAGGTTGCAAGTTTCTTTCCTGTAAATTCATCATTGATTAATTGGTATCTTACAAAAGCTTTGCTATAATTTTTGCAAACAAAACATTTACATTCTTTATCTATGGGTTCAGAGTCGAATTTATATTTTTCATTTAGTATTTTTAGTTTACCTTGAGATGTGAAGAGGGTTCCACGTCTTGCATTTTGAGTAGGCATTCTTGAATCAAAAATATCAACACCCAGGGAAATTCCTTTTAATATTTCAACTGGATTTCCAATTCCCATTAAATAAACTGGTTTGTTTTCAGAAAGGATGTTTTTTACAATCTTAACTATTTCAAATTCTTCATTAATTGTTTCACCTAAACCAAATCCTCCAATTGAATATCCATCAAAATCCATTTTAAGAAGACTTTTTGCTGAAAGCTCCCTTAAATCAGGATAAATTCCTCCCTGAATTATTCCAAATAATAATTGTTTTTTATTTTTAGATATTTTTTCCTGTAACTTATCATGATAGGATTTGCATCTTCCTGCCCATAAAGTTGTTTTTTCAACTGCTTCTGAAATTTGTGTTTTAGAATGAGTGTACATTGGCATAGAATCTAAACACATTGCAACATCACCTCCAATAATTAATTGCAATTCCATATTTTTTTCAGGGGTCATGAATATTTTTTCACCATTAAGAGGATTTCTAAAATAAATTCCCTCATTATTTGATTTTATGTAAATACTCTCAGAATACATTTGAAAACCCCCAGAATCAGTAAAATTTACACCCCTGTAATTCATGAATTTTCCAATTCCTTTTAATTTTTTGAGAATTTCTGAGCCATTTCTTAAAGAAAGAATTAATGCATTAGAGATTACTGCTTTAATTTTCATATCTTGCAGTTCTTCTGATGTAAGTGTTTTAACAGAACCTCTTGTTGCAACTGGCATAAAGAAAGGTGTTTCAATATTACCTTTTTTTGTTTTTAATATACCGATTCTGGCTTTTGTATGTTTATCCTTGTAAATTATTTTAAATACCATTAAAAATGGTTGAAGAGTTGGTATATAAAGATAATGAATTGATTGATTATTAAAATATTTAAATTTTTATAAACTTCTCTTTTGATATAAGGAAATGTTAGATAAATTTGGAGAACCAGTAAGTGCTTATGACTTAAATGAGCTTGGTGGATTTAGAAAGTCTTATGCCCAATTGTTAAGCGAACTAAAGAACAATCCTTCTGGAAAACCCTATGATCTTGGTTTTCAGGCTGAATTAAGCAGGGCAAGAATGAGAGAAATAAAGAATCTCGAAAATTCTTTAGACAATGCAAATAATTAAATAATCTTATTTTTTTAAAATAATATGATTCATAAATTTATATCAATACAGGAAGCAATAAGCAAAAAGAAAGGAGAAGTTGCTGTGCGTGGATGGGTATATAGAGAAAGAGGAAGTAATGCAATGAAATTCCTTGTTTTAAGAGATAGTTCAAATATAATCCAGTGTGTTCTTGAAAAGAAAAACTTTGAAAAACAATGGGGTGAAATTGATAAAATAAAAATTGAAAGTTCTGTTGAGATTGAGGGAGAACTTAAAGAAGATAAAAGAGCTCCAACTGGATTTGAAATTCAGGTTAAGAAAATAAATATAATTCAGATTGCAGAAGACTATCCAATAAACAAAGACTTGAATGAAGAATTATTAGGAGATAGAAGACATTTATGGCTCAGAAGCAGGAAAATGACTGCAAGTATGAAAATTCGTTCAACAGTTTTATTTGCTTTACATGAATATATGCATAAAAAAGGATTTACAGAAATTCATGCACCTTCTTTAAGTGGAGCAACTAGTGAAGGTGGTTCTGAAACATTTGAAGTCAAGTATTTTGATAAAAAAGCATATTTAACCCAATCCTGGCAGTTTTATGCAGAGAATTTCATTAGTGCAGTTGAAAAAGCTTATGCAATTGCACCTTCTTTTAGAGCAGAAAAATCAAAAACGCCC
>CAZIZL010000057.1:0-1063 GCA_964543665.1 Candidatus Woesearchaeota archaeon
AAAGAAACATATCTCTGGGGTTCCCCTTTTTTCTCAGTATTGTATCCCTTGGAATCTTTGTATATTATCTTTTCAGCATAACCAAGCTTGATTGTAATTCCTCTTTTCAGCTCTTCTGAATGAGTATCTGTAAATTTTCCAGTCAAACAGCTAAGAAGAGTGGTTTTTCCGTGGTCAATATGCCCCACAACCCCAACATTTATTTCAGGTAAGTTTTCTGTTTTGTTCATTAAAATAGATGAGAGAAATGCTTTATAATGTTTTTGATTACAATAATGCTTATTAATTGAATTTTTATCTCTGAATTATGGATTTTTTTAAGCCATCAAAAAAAGTTTTAGAGATGATTTGTAATGAAGGAGAGAATCCTATTATTTCTTATGAAATTTTCCCTTTTGGAAGTAATAGAGAAATGGAAGAAATTTCAGTATTGAGTGAAGAGGGTCTATTTGGGAAGATAATTGGGTTTTATAGAAATGAAGGAATAGGATTAAATGAAGAAACCAAACGAAGATTAGATTATCAGGGTGTTCACAATGTTGTTGGAGAGGTGTTTAAAAATTGGGCAGATCATTCTCCTGAAAACTCCAATTTGATTAGTGGGTTCTTTTTTGGTTCAAAAGGAGTTTGTTATGGATTTCAAGATAAGGGAGGATTTCTTAAAAATCCTGAAATAAAATTTCAAATTGAAAATAAAATAAATTTTAAAAATTTTAATAAAAATCCAAGAGGGAGTACTTGTAATGTTGGATTTAATTCTCATATTTTTCCATGTTCTGATTTTATAGAAGTTGATTCTGACAAAGAGATATTATATTGTGTTCAGATGAAAGAAAACATAATTGCTCCTGAAGGGGAACATGGCTCACAATATTGTTATAATTTAAGACAAAAGAAAGGATTGTTGCCAACATGGGATAATTAAAAAAGGTTTGGGTTAATATCTACCATAATTAAATTCAGTGTCCTTGGAATTAATTGGGATTTCTAGACATTAATTCTCTTTCTGAATTCGTCTATAGGAGGTATATTTTCAAGAGAAGTAATTTTTATTCTTTCTTTT
>CAZIZL010000057.1:1073-3791 GCA_964543665.1 Candidatus Woesearchaeota archaeon
AGACAGGAAAATTTCATTTAATTTTTTTCCACCCTCTTTTATCATTTTTAAATTTATCTGGACAATTGCAGGGGAAATTATTCTTCCTCTTACTGTCTTTCTTAATTTTAATCCTTTTGGAAAAGGGTTTGATATCTTTTTTTTGCCTTCTCTTTTTGGGCGCTTGTGCATTGCCTTTCCATAAGTTAAAAGAACTCTTTTCATTGCTATTCCATCTACCTCTTTCATAGAAGTGAATCCAGAGGAATCACTTGTACCTGTTATTTCAAGTTCATAACCTTCAAGTGAAGGGAGGATTTCTTTTCCATGGATTTTATCTCCAAGAGATTTTCCAACAAGCTCTTCTGATTCTGATTCAAGTTTGTAAGTTTTTCCTTCTTTAGTTCCTATGTTTATTTTGAATACCATAGGGGATAATAATTCAATAGGTTTTTAAAGCTTATGAATTTCTTTTTTATTATAAGTTTATTAATTTATTAACTATAGAATTAAGCAGTAAAATGAAAAAAAATTTTAAAAAAGATTTTAATAATTATTCTAAAAAGAAGAAGCAATTTAATAGGAATAATGACAGTATCTCAGAAAAAAATCCTGAACTTGTGAATATTAAGGAGGTTTCTTTTTTTCAGGGAAAAAATGCTCTTGTAATTGGAAAAGTCAGTAAAATTATCCAAACAGGAGGTCCAACTGTTTTTGTGATTAACGATGGAACTGGAAATCTTTCTTTGAAGGGATTTATTGGTCCCGGGCAAAGAGCTTATCCTGAGATAGTTGAAGAGTCTATTATAAAAGCGGTTGTAAAAATAGGAGAATTTAATGGGGAAATAGAAGGGGAAATTAAGTCAATTCATAAACTAAATGAAGAGCAAAGAGAGTATTTTTTAAAATCAATAAAAGAGATTGAAAGAGAAAGAGCAAAAGTTGTTGCTCCTGAATTTCTTGTAAAAAGCCCTATTCTTGAAAAATTAAAAAATCATTTTATAAAAGCAGCAACAGAAATAAAACTTGCAATTATTCAGGACAGGCCAATAATAGTAAGGCACCATAATGATGCAGATGGTTATAGTTCTGGTTTTGCATTGGAGAAAGCAATACTTCCTTTGATAATTCAGCAGCATGGTTCTGATAAAGCCGGATGGGAATTCTTTACAAGAGCTCCATGTGCTGCTCCTTTTTATGAAATTGATGATTCAATAAGAGACACTGCATTGTCTTTAAGAAATGCTGCAAAGTTTTCAAATAAAATGCCTTTGATAATTATTGCTGATAATGGTTCTTCTCCTGAAGATTTAATGGCGATTAAGCAGGGAAAAGTTCATGGCTCAGATTTTATTGTTGTGGACCATCATTATTCTGATAAAGATGTTATTTCCAAGGAAGTTTTAGTTCATATAAATCCTTTTTTAGTTGGAGAAGATGGGGCAAAATATTCTGCTGGAATGCTCTGCACTGAACTTGCAAGATTTATCAATCCTGAAACCCAGAATATTGAGCAGATTCCTGCTATGGCTGGTTTTGCAGACAGAATTGATTTGGGAAATCCCAAGGTTATGGATGATTATCTGAAAATTGCAGAGTCTCAGGGTTATACTAAAGAATTACTTTCTGATATCGCTCTTGTAATAGAATATGTTTCTTCAAAAGTAAGGTTTATGGAAGTAAGGGAATATATTGAGGTATTATTTGGAGAGCCAAGAACAAAGCAAAGAGCATTGGTAAGTTTAATGTCCCCTCATATAAGGGAGATGGATAAAAAAGGACTTAAGATTGGAAAGGCAAATGCAAAGATTGAGAAAATAGGAAAGACTTATCTTCAGATGATTTATATTGAGGAAAGTTTCCCAGGATTTGGATTTTTTCCTAAACCTGGAAGAGCAATCGGTCTTGTTCATGATGATTTGCAAAAAGAAAAGGGAATTACTAATCTTGTTACAGCAGGAGTAATGGAAACAGCAATAACACTGAGGGCAACAGATGAAGCTAATTTCTCAGTTCATGAATTAATAAGTGAGATAAACAGGGAAATCCCTGAAGCATTTGTTGAGGGTGGAGGGCATAAAAATGCAGGCTCAATTACATTTTTGCCTAATAAAAAAGAGGAAGTTGTGAAATTATTGAGGGGTTTTATTTCAAAGAGATAAATTAATTTTTTGTTAAATCATAAATAGAATCTTTTTGATTTTTATAATTTTTTAATTTAGCTTCTGTAATCTTTAATTCATTTAAATAAGCCTTTTTTATTTTTAGGGGATAGTTTTTATTATTTATTCTTTCCAAATAAAAATTTATTTTTCTATTTAATAAATCTATTTCTTCATTTATCTCAATTATTTCTTGCCTGTAAAAAGATAATCTTTTTGATTTTGATAATTCTTTTTGAATAACTGAAGAATTATTTATTTTATCTGAATAAGAAAATTCATGTTCAGAGAGGTTTTTAGAAATGCCTGAAAGCAATATTATGCCTATTATTTTAATTAAATTTTTTTTCATATTAATTTTGCACTCTTTTAGATTATAAACTTTATTGTGATAAAGTTTATTAATGATAATTTGTTTTTTTGTTTATGAAAAAATGGGGGTCTAATAATAAAATAATTCATCTGCAGGATGTTACTAAATATTATTAGGTGATTAGGTAAGTTCCGGACTAATTACGCCCTTTTTTAATACAAATATCAATTAACAATTTAAATACATTTTTGTTTCTGTGATTAA
>CAZIZL010000058.1:0-3757 GCA_964543665.1 Candidatus Woesearchaeota archaeon
TAAGGCAAATTTAGAGATTATACCTGTTGTGTTGCCTTAATCATGCAACACAGCTGAATTTAAATAAGAATAAATCTACCTGCAATGATGACATTTACTGCAGGTTATAGCATATTTGCCCCCATATAAACCCTGCAATAATTTTAATCTATAATCAGGATCTGTTAATTGTTCATATGTAAGAAAGTCAGGTGAGATAAACCTTGGTTTTAAGTTTTGATTAACTTCTTTTACTCTTTTTTCTATTGTTTCAATCATAAGTTATTTAATACTCCTAACTTTAAAAAACTTACTTTTAAAATTAATTTTACAAGTTTTTTACCATTTCTGTAGACATTCCAAGAATTAATCCCAAGGATTTTAAATCATAAATATTTCTCGAATTAGCTTGCTTTTGAGTAATAAATTTCATTTTTACCTTGTTTTTATTGCATAAGAAAATATTTTGCTTAATTCTTGCAAGTATTTCTGCTTTGTTTTTTAAATTTCTTTCCTCTATTATTTCATCAAAATTTATCCCGATTGTGATGTTTTGTTTTTTTGCTTCTTTTGCAAGAACCTGATTAAATCCTGAGTTTCTTTGTTTTTGAAAATCTTTTCTGTTTTTCATGCTAATTAGAAGAATATTTACTGGGAGTTTTTCAAGGACTTTTCTGTTTAATTCGTCATCATCTGAAAAATAAATAATTGTTTTATTCTCTGCTTTTGCTCTTTTAATTTCATCTTTTAATTTATTGAAATTGGTTTGTGTTAGGAGAATTTGATTGTTTTCCATATTGAATAAAAGAAAAGAGGGTATTTATTTTTTTGTTATTGTCTGTGCTTCAAGACTTCGGTTAATTTTGTATTCAAGAGATGCACAGAAGCCAAGAAAGTATGCAGATTCATAAGGTGATTCACTAAATCTTTCATCTTTTTCAGCTATTTTTATTGCTTTTTTATTTAGAGGTAACTTTCTATTATTAAAAGCCTCTATTAAAGAATCCCTGTAAGAATGAAATACAAAAGGCTTGCCTGCAACATCTACCTCAACATAAACATCTGTTTTAGTATATGGCTCTCCAATTAAATCCTTATATTTTCTCATTAACTCGCTTGCTTTTTTAACATCATAATATTTTAAAGGAAATAAAGGAGTATTCAAATCTTCATTAGCGATTATTTTAACAATATTTTTTTTAGAAGGGGAGGAGAATGAAGGAGAAGGTTGCGCATTTGCATTGCTAAAATAAATTATTCCTGCAAGACTAAAGAGAGATCTCATAAATTTATTCATAAAACTCTCTTATTTACAAACTTTAAAAATATTATTATTTTGTAGTTAATACAATTTATCCAGAAATCTTTGTCCCTATAAATTTCTTTGCATTAAGCAGGTTATTCAATTGTTTCATGTCCTTTCCAAGTATATAAGTTGTTATTTTACTTTTCCATATTATTCCCGAAGCTTTTTGATCCAAAACGAAATGTTGCCCTGGTCTGAATTTTATTCTATTTGCCATTTCATCAAAATCTTTCCAGGAGATTTTTGGGATGAATTTAGCATCTTTATGCTCTTTTGGATTTTTATCATGCAGTCCTTTAACATCTGTTAAATTTATGAAATTGCATTTGAATTCCTGTGCAATTTCTGCTGATGTAGAATCTGAGGTCTGGTTTGGATGATATTCAAGTGCTCCGCAGAAGACAATATCATATTTTTTAAGATATTTTTTTAATTCAGGCATTTTATGGGGAATTCCCATTTCCTGATTTTGCTTGAAAAAATAAGACATAAAACGGGCATTCATTCTTGTTGCAGATATTCCTGCAAAACTTTGCAAGGTTTCATTCATTCCTGAATCTCTGAGTGCAGAAATGTATTTTCTTGCAATATTCCCCCCTCCGCATACAATAATAAATTTGTATCTTTTTGTATTTTTTAGAATTGTTTTTTTAAATTTTTTGAGATAGTTTATATTTATATTATCAGGAATAATCAGGCTTCCGCCTAAACTAAGAATAATCACCTTTTTTTGCATGGTTTATATAAGATAAATTTGTTTATAAAAGTTATCTGTCAGTTTAAGTATAAATTATCTGCAACAGTTTTTTAATTAAATTATAATGTTAAGCTGAATGTTGTAATAAACTATATGATTTTACTGATATAAATATTCTTTAAATTTTATTTAACAGTAAATAATCTATTATCTTTAACATCAAAAACATCAAGTCTTACACCTGAATCAATCCAGCCATGAGCATAATTCAGAGCTGCAAAGCAATTAATATAATCTCTTTTTTTTTCAAAATGCCTGGCATCTGAAAGATAATTTTCAACCATCTCAATTATTTCTTTTGCATAATCCTCTTTTCCTTTGATTATGCTTTTTTTAACTTCTTTAAGTGCTTTTTCTGTTATACTAAAATATTTTTCAATTTTCTCTTTGGTTATTATGTTCTGCATTGTTTATGATATATTGTTTTGGTTATAAATTTTTGTTTTACTATCACAATCTTTAAATATTCAACCTATTTATTTATTTCATGGAAAGGGGCAGAAGAAAACTTTTTTTAGGTCTTGCTGTTATAATGGTTTTTTTAATGGCATCAGGAGTTTTGGCAGAAACAATCGGTTTGTCTGATAATGTGAAGGATATTGTTAATAATATTGTTGAGAAACAGGGAATAAGCGAGGAACAGATAGAATCTATTGAAGAAGTGAGCTTTGATGATCTTCCTGAGCAAATTGATTTGGAAAATATTGACACAACCAATTTAGCTATTTACAAAGTGGATTATGGAACAGACAAGCCTGTTTTTGTTTTGACTGTTTCTGATGAAACATCAGTGGAATCTAAGAAAATTCCTGGCGGTATTTCAAAGATGATGCTTTTGAATTTTGGAAATAACGGGATGATGGAAGAGCCTGAATTTTTAGATACTGCAACAGGCGTAAAAGGAAGTCTTGAAAAAGGCTATGTGATGATGAGAGACGGAAGCATAACAGGACTTTCAACTAATTTAGAGGTTATAAGCGGTTCCGGGGATATTGAGATAGTTATCTACAAAAATGGAGAAGCAGCAGGATTTAGGAATACTATTTCAGGAGATTCTGCAGAAGTTAAAACAGATTATGATGTTCAGTCTCTTGGAACAGTTAATTTTGAAAAAGGAGATGTTCTTTCTGTTTATGTGAAATCTGAGGGAGATGTTGTCTGGAAAGATGTTATAACTTTAGTTGAGATTGCAACAGAATAATTCCTGAAAAACTTTAAATAACGCAATTGCTTTGATTAGTTACTTACAAGATGGCTTATAAGAAATATATAGAGAGGAATGGAAAACTTTACGGTCCTTATATTTATTCAAGTAAAAGAGTTGATGGGAAGGTTATCTCAGAATATCATGGAACAGGGCAGAATAGTTATAAAAGATTTCTTTGGATTTTTGCCGGAATATTCTTAGTCTTAGCCATTTTTTATCTTTTATTTTTTAACAAGGGGATTACAGGAAGAGCTACTTTGGGAATAGATGCAGTATATCAGGAAGGAGAATCTCTTGAAGGAAAATTGAATATCATGATTAAAGAAGGGGAATTTCTTCCAGCTTTATCCAAAGTTGTTTTTGAAAATTCAGGGCATAATTATGAATTTGAATTATACGGAATTACTGACGAAGCTCCAAGTGAAGGGGATTTTTATATTCAGGGGGAAATAATTTCAGGAACAGGAGAGGGATATGGAATTGAGGGAGAAAAAGAGATTTATCCTGA
>CAZIZL010000059.1:0-3621 GCA_964543665.1 Candidatus Woesearchaeota archaeon
CAAGGGTATTTTTTTCATCCTGGGGTATGTTTTAAAGAATATCTTAATCCAGTTAACAGGAAATTTATAATCTTCAATTAAATTAACTCCTTGTTCAAATTTAAATTTTGTTCTTCTGTAAATATCTCTTATACTTTTTATCATTTTACATAAATGGATGCGGAACTTTGTTTAATTCCTTTCCTTTTAATTCTTTATTTAATCTTTCACTAAAATAACATGGAAATCCTTCATCTAAAAATAATGGGTGTAATTGGGGCTGTATTGTCCTTATTACAAAAAATCCTACATCCTTAAATGCCTGTGGAGTTAAATCCACATAATAACTATCTACTCCCTTATCTTTTAGATATCCTGTTAAATCTCTTTTATCTTTAATATTTAAATTAATATCTCTAAAATTTTTTAAATGTAGAGAATTAATTAGATAATCTAAATCAGAAATTCTTTCTATAGGATACCAGTAAAATCCCCTGTCTTCAATTTCTTTAATGTCTTCTGGTGAGGATATTTTTGGTCTTTTATTCTTTATATATAAATTTCTCATCCATTGTCTAACTTGTTGCGATTCTTTTATTGAACCCAAAATTCCCTGTTTAGGATTTAAGGAAGCTTTTAATCCCACTGAAACTGCTGGTCCCACTCTTGTCTTGTCAATATTTAAACACATAAAACTAGGTATCCCCAGATTACTGGTTGTATCAAAAACATGCAAATCCAAAAGATATCTTTTAAAATAATCAAAAATCTCTGAAAATCCCTTTTCCAGATTAATCTTTGGTAATTGTTTCTTGGAAAGATAAGATATCATATAAGAATCTCTTTCTATATTTTCC
The DNA here is from genome assembly GCA_964543665.1 of Candidatus Woesearchaeota archaeon. GTDB lineage: Archaea > Nanobdellota > Nanobdellia > Pacearchaeales > GW2011-AR1 > MWBV01. Next base: position 837 of record CAZIZL010000059.1, read on the forward strand.
ATTATTCCAGAATAAATTGCTTCCTCTAAAGTCTCCTGAGCTGCTGCCCCTGTACTAACTCTTGGCCTAATCATTGGTTCATCATCAAAATTAAAATCAACATAAACTAATTGTGCAGGAATTAATATCTTAGAATTATCTGAAAGGTTTTTGCCTTTAACCCACCTTAATTTCATATTATTAATTTTTTCAAGATATTCTTCTTTTCTGAAATTCAAATCAGAATTCCTAAAATTAATAAATAATGAAGGGTTTAATGCAGAATCTTTAAATTCATTATAGGAACCAAAACAAAAATCCTTCTGTGGATTATCAAGGGAATATCTTTCTAAATACTCTCCCAATGTTTTAATCTTAGCTAATTTCTTATTTTCATCAAGAGAAGAGCTTTCATATTTTCCTTCTGGAGATACGCAATAGTATTTAAAGAATTTTGGTTCATCTGTAAAATTAAATGATCTTTTAAGTATCCCAAGAAAACCTTTTTCTTCAAGTATCTTAAACTTCTTAAGAGTATTTTCTAAACCCATACTTATCCAAGTACGTTTTCAACCATCTCTGTAAGTTTGGATTCTCTTCCCTCTAAAGAAGCAGATGCTCCTTTACTTCCTTTGCAACCATAGCAACCACCACCACAACTTTTACAAGGAGCTGTTGAACAATTCTTGCTAGAACTGACATTTCTCTCGCTTGTAAAATAAGCTGCAGATTCTATATGGTCACTTTGGTCTACTTGCTTATATTCCATGGTTTTTTAGACGTATTTAATTTATTTAAACTTTATTGTTAATCAGAATAAGGCTTCTGAGGTACCATCACCTCACATAAAAATAGGATTTTGAACTTTAAATAATTTTACTTTCTCTTCTTATCCCAATTAGTTATCCCAGTAAAATCGTACTTTGCTCGGCTTTAGTGCTTGGGCTTTGTTCGTGTGGGTGGTGGTGTTAAAATGTTAGCAAAAGTGTATGTATATTCCTATGAAGCTGATAGATTTGTAGAAGAGTATTTTTGGTGGATAGTTGGAAGTATTATATTAGTTATATTGGGGTTGGTGGGGTATGTGGGGAGGTGAGGGGAAACTAAAGACATAAACCTACTCACTTAAGAACTTTTCACAAATACTAATTAATTTTGGTTTTATCTTTTCTTTAAAACTACTAAATTCCACTAAATCATATTTGACTATTGCTAAATCCTGTATTTTCTCAGTGCTTGCAAAGAATTTCTCTTCTTTTAACTCTTTTAATTTCAATTTTAAGAGGGAATTAAGATCTTTTTTAATTAAACTAGAAGATTTTATCTTTTCTATTACCTCATTGATATTAATATTTAGAGAATTTGGAATTAAATATAAATCAAATAAATCCCTTTCCATTAATTTATTTCTTGTGAGTATTGCCCTGTATTTTTCAAGGATAATTTCTGACAAAGGATAACTTAAAACTTTGAAGTTTTCTTTCTTTAGATTTAATGCAAACATTATGTCTTTTGAATTAAAGAAGTCTGTAATTGCATTAATTAATAATTCTACTGGCTTATTTATTGTCTTTTCAATGAAATTAATCTCAATTTTTATGTATTTTTCCTTAGAATAATAAATTTTGAAGGTATAAACTGTTCTTCCACTACGTATTATGCAATATCTGAGATTACTTCTGTTAGTTGAGAAGTCCAAGCCCAAATTATCTGAAATTTCCTTAAGTTTTGGAGCAAAAACATCTATGAACTGCTTTATTTTCTTTTCTCTTGTATTTCTTGTTAAATTTCTTAATGAACTTGAGTCTTTATGCACAAAATCCAAGTCTTCTGAAAATCTATGATATTTAAGATAATTTCTTGAAAGTAATGTTCCTCCTTTGAAGATTAATTCTTTTCCTATACCTAATTTTTCAAATTCTGCCAGGATTAATGTGAGTAATAAATCCTTTTCAATTATTTCATCTGCAATGCTAATGTTAAGATTTTTCTTTATCTCGCCTATATACTTCCTTATGTTTATTTCTTTCCAATCCATTTTGGGTATTTTTTAAGATATTCCTGTGTATTTTTTATTTTTATAAGACTCTTTGTTTGCTTAAAATAAACCATATCCAGATAAGTCTTAGCAGGATCAGAATAGAGATATGTTGTGTGTTTTGTTTGTGCTTTTTTTAATCCAAATATAAGATTTTCTTTTATTTTGAAAAATTTAACTTTAATTCCAAATATCTCTTTTATCCCGCTGAATTTATTATTTATAATTGATATCTGGTTTGGAGTTTGCCAAGTTTTTCCCTGATGATATAATGAATAACCTAATCCAAGATACCATTTTATTCCAAGCTTATTTAGTACAATGAAAACTACTTCTTTATCCTCTAATTCAGAAAACTCCCTGTTTTTCTCATCATAAGAATTAATATAATAAAATCCTGAGAATATTCTTCTTAGATAATTATGCCTTGAAAGATATTTTAATAGATTTTCTGCTTTGCTTCTTTTAATTTTTTTATCATATTCATTTATAACATCTATTATTTGCTTTTTTGAGAGGATTTTCCCTCTGTTCATGAGTGCTTCATAGAGTATATTTTTCTCTTTCATAAATACCTTAGTAGATATAGATATATAAATGTTTCTCTTGTTTTAAAAAGTGTCATTTTTTAACACCTTTTGTAATCTCAGGAGCCCATAGTTATCCCCCCTAAAATCCTACTTTGCTCGGGTGGGTTACTTGGTGGTATTAACATGTTAGCAAGAGTGTAGGGCAAATTGGTATGAAGGGTAATAGATTTATAGAAGA
>CAZIZL010000060.1:0-3565 GCA_964543665.1 Candidatus Woesearchaeota archaeon
CTAATAGTTCCTCTGAAAATATTTATAATCCCCTTCTTCTAATTTAATTCATGAATCAGCATCAAGTCTGGAATAATATTGCAGAAGAATGGCATAAATTCAAGGAAACTCCTTCTGGATTAAGTAAAGAGTTTCTGAAGTCTTGCACTGGAAATGTCCTTGATTTAGGTTCAGGTTCTGGAAGGCATCTTGCAAAAATAAAAAATGGGAAAATGCATCTAATTGATTTTTCAGAAGAAATGATTAAACTTGCTGAAAAAAAAGCAAAGAAACTAAAGATTTCAGGAGAGTTTATAGTATCAGATATTTCCAAGAAACTTCCATTTCAAGATAATTTCTTTGATTATGCAATCTCAATTTCATCACTTCATTGCCTTTCACCAAAATATCATAAAAAAGCAATAAAAGAATTATACAGGGTTTTAAAGCCAAAAGCCAAAGCATTGATTGGAGTCTGGAATTTTAATTCAAAGAGATTCAAAAGCAAAAATAAGGAAAAAGAAAGATTAATCAAATGGACAGACAAAGGAGAAAGATATTATTATCTATTTGAAGAAAAAGAAATTCATAACTTATTTAAAAAAATAGGTTTCAAGATTCCCTCATCACATAATTCTGAGATGATGATTAATTTTATAGTGGAAAAATGAATTTAATATATTTAATTATCTCAGGAAAATCGTACTGGTTAATGTAGAACAAAATAAATATTATTAGTAGATAAAATTATGTAATAAATATAATGGGATAGTGATAGATAATTGTGATAATAAATATCAATCGCCCTTTTTTATAATCTTCATCATATCAAAAAAGCTTCTTTTTTCAAAATTCAAGACTTCCTTATTGTCCAAATCAACTTTTATCTTAATAAGTCCAAGACCTGAGATAAAAACAGTTCCTAGAAGATAATTTTTTCCTTTTCTGGTTTGCAGGCTTAAAAGTATCTTTTCAATCTTATTCTTTATTTTTTCATCAAACATTTTCCCTTCTATGAGCTTTTCAATTTCCTCAAAATCCAGATTAATTTTATCAGGTATTTTCTCAAATTCAACCTCATCTCCAAAGTTCTCAACAGGAACAAGCTCAACACCCTCATTTAACTTAAAACTAAACATCTTTTTTGAAGAAGGAATAAAATAATCCAGATTCTGCCTGCCCTCCTCTCCTTTTTTATCAATTATAAAAAATCCAGAGCACAAAAAAGCATCCTTGTTTTCTTTAATAAACTTCTTAAACTCATGGGATCCCTTTAATTTCTCCAGATAAAACTCAAAGTTCATGTAATAATCTATATTATTCTGTTTATAAGTTTTTAGAATATAAATGGTTTTAAAGAAAGAACTCCCTTAAAAATAATGAAATTAAAGTCAAAAGAGATTAAAAGGGAAAAGTCTAAAAGGACATTTGAGACTAGAAAAATTTCATTAGAAAGAATTGCAAGCGGAGTAGTAGAAGAATCAAGTGCCTATCTATTTAAAGTAAGATTTTCAAGAAAAACTTTAAAAGAAGAATACAATCTTCCAAAATCAGAAGAAGAATTGTTTGAAGAAAATTACACCCCTCAAAATAAGAGAATACTTTTATTCAGAAAACAAGATGCAGAACCAGGAACATATAAAAAACCAGAAGAAGGAAACAAAGTAAGATGTATTTACCGTGGAAATAAAAAAGATCTCTTCCCTTATGCTATTTATGATATGAATTGGAATTTATTATTTAGAGAAAAATAATTACATTCTCTTTTCAATCTTCATTTTCAAATCAAAAAGAAATTCATCTGTATCCAGAGTTTCATTGGGCTTATATCGGAGAATTAATTAACGGAGATGGGCATATACCTTCAAATTTTTGGAATATAACTTTTGTAAACAATAATAAAATCCTAATAAATTATGTAAAAAGTTTCTTCACTTCCTTGGGAATAAGACAAACTCAAATAACATTAGTCAAAAGAGAAGATGCTAATTTCCTTATAATTAGGTCATCTGTACTTGCTCATCTATTTAACAAAATTTTAGATGTTTCTATAGGAAAGAAAAATGAATTAAATATTCCAGATTTTATATTATCTGATATGAATCGATGCAGAAGGAAGTGTAACATTTACGGGTTCAAGGAGAATATCTATAACATCTAATAGCAAACGATGGCTTTTTCAGATAAAACAAATCTTAGAAAGACTAAGAATTGATTCAAGAATAACTGAGGATAAATCAAAAAGAAAGATTCCAATTTACAGATTATTAATCTTTCGCAAATCAAATCTTAAAAGGTTTTTAAAAATAATATCTCCTTTACATCCAAAAAGAAGAGATAAACTAAATGAGATATTAAGCAATTATACAAAAAATTCTCAAAGAGAATTTCACAAAAGAATACTGCTTTCTATTAAAAAAGGGAATGTTAGAAAAAGAGAAATTGCTAAAAATATAAATCAAAGATTGCCAATCACAGGAAGCAATATTAACTGGTTAAGAAAAAAAGAATTTATAGAGCCTTATGAAAAGGTATATAGTAATGTTGGAAGTCATTATAAATATAAAATTACTGAAAAAGGTGAAAACTACTTAGAAAAATCACTTTCTTTCTTCGATTAATTCTTTAATACTTTTAATAAAATCATCAACCTTAACATTATATTCTACCTTATTTTCATGACGAACAGATATTGTTTTATCTTTTTCCTCATTATCCCCCACAATAATCACCCAAGGAATTTTCATTTCTTCAGAAGATTTAACTTTAGAAGGAAGTGTTGTTTGTGAAAAATCAGAATCAATTCTTAAATTAGGCATATCTTTTTTAAATCTCTCAATCATCTTTTCTGCATATTTAATATTTCTGTCTGTAAAACTCAAAATCCTCACCTGAATTGGAGCAAGCCAGACAGGAAGCCTCCCATTTGTGCTTTCAAGTAACACTCCAATAAATCTTTCCAGACTTCCATAAACAGCCCTGTGAATCATAATAGGCTGTTTCTTTTTATTGTCTTTATCAGTATATTCCAGTTCAAATCTTTCTGGCATTGAAAAATCAACCTGGATAGTTCCGCACTGCCAGGTTCTCCCCAAAGAATCCTTTAAATGAAAATCAATTTTAGGACCATAAAAAGCCCCGTCTCCTTTATTTATCCTGTAATTTATTTTCATTTTATCCAGAACTTTTTTAAGGGCATCCTCTGCTTTATCCCAAAAAGCATCTGAACCAATTCTCTTTTCAGGCCTTGTTGATAATTCTACTGCATACTTAAATCCAAATTTAGAATAAACAATATCCACCAAATCAATTACTTTGCCTATTTCTTCCTGCAATTGATTCTCAGTGCAGAATATATGGGCATCATCCTGGGTAAACTGAATTACCCTGAATAATCCTCCTAAAACCCCGGATAATTCGCACCTGTGAACAATCCCAAATTCTCCTGATTTCAAAGGCAAATCTTTATAGGATTTAGGAGAACTTTTAAAAATTAAAAGCCCTCCGGGACAATTCATTGGCTTGACAGCAAATTCTCTTTTTTCATATTCAGTTAAAAAAATATTTTCTTTGTATCTTTCCCAAT
>CAZIZL010000061.1:0-3435 GCA_964543665.1 Candidatus Woesearchaeota archaeon
ATAATTCCTCTATTTTGAGTTTTTCTTTTTGTCCATTTGATTATATTTTTGTTTTTACAATTAGGACAACAAATTTTATTAATGCTTTTTTGTTCTCTTATTTGTTTCATTTTATTTAGCGATAGGGTGAAACAGAGGGCTTTATGCCCTCTTTATTATTACTTAATTAGGTATAACTTATTTAGGTAAGAGAACTATTTAAATGTTTCTGTTATAAAATTATTACGGTCTAGGTAATACCTGAAAAAGTAAGATTTATATATTGCTTAACTCTAATTTTAGTTATGGCAGAAATAACAATTAAAATCAAAGGTTTCAAATGTGAAAGATGCGAACATGAATGGGTACCAAGAAAAAAAAAGGAAAAACCTATAATCTGTCCAAAATGTAAAAGTCCATATTGGGATAAACCCAAAAAAAGTAATCGTTGAACCATACGGGAAAATCCTTTTGGCATTAACAATTTTTTTAGCGAAGAAATCAGGCGAAACAGATTTCGGAGCAATTTTTGTTTTTACAAATTCTCTTGGATTTTTAATTTGTTCTTTTCTAAGATTATTTTCAACCAAACAGAATATTTATCAGGATTTTTCTTGATGTCTTCTTTCAAGTCTTTTAATGAAGTCCATTTGCAATTCTGAACTTCTTTTTTATTTGGTTTGATTTTTCCATCATACTTTCCAATAAACACACAGTCATATTCATTTTCAATTAATCCATTTTGAAAATCCGCATTATAGACAAAACAAAATAATTTCTTCAATTTGCAGTCAAAACCCATTTCTTCTTTTAATCTTCTATGCGTTGCCTGTAAATAAGTTTCATTTGGTTTTGGATGACTACAAACAGAATTTGACCACAAATTTCCCGAATGATATTTTGTTTTTGCCCTTTGCTGAACCAATAATTCTCCTTTAGAATTAAAAATAAAAATTGAAAATGCTCGATGCAATTTTCCTTCTTTATGTGCTTTTATTTTTTCTTCTATTCCAATTCTTCTATTGTTCTTATTTACGAGAATTACGAAATTTTTTCTTTTTACTTTCATTTTTTTGAATCAAATCATAATCTAATCTAAGAACTTTAGCAAATTTATTTTTTACTAAAAATAAGAGTGCTGCTTTCCAAAGTTTTATTCCTTCATTATTTATTTGCAGAGAATCAATTTCCTTAAATAATCTTTTCTTTTCATTCTTATTAAATTCTAAAACTTCTTTGATAATTTCTTTTTCTTTAAGATATTTGTAAACTTTTACAAAAAATCCTTTTTCATATTTCCTGTTTTTAGCCGATTCAATTATTTCTTTATGGAGTTTTAAATTATCTTTTTCTGTCTGTTTTAAAAGTAGCCAAATAGGATAAGTTAATCTATCCGTTCTTATATCGATAAAATAATCTTTTTTAGGTCTTTTTTCTGTGGTATGAATTTTTTCGTTGGGTATAATAAAGTCAGATATATCTCCATTAATTTGCAAATCTCTTCCAAATTCCCAACCAATGTGGATTATTTTTTTCATTTTTTCTTCATCAATTTTTATTTCAAAATAATCTTTAACAAGTTCAAAACAATAACCATATAATGCGCCAACATCTGGGATGGCGTGCCTCTCACTATATTTGTCCCAAAAAACTTTCCATTCACTAATGTTTTTCCAATTAGTTATTCTTAAGTCTTCTTCAACAGTTAAACATCCAAAAATCCCCCAACGATAGAGATCTAAATATTTTTTTAACATCTTTGAAGGAAGAAAATGTGTGGCTTCTGTTAAAAGATATTGACTTGTTATTAGTTGGACATTTTCTTCTAACTTTGTTTCAGAATCATTTTGCTTTCCGTCTGTTACCCAATTAAATGCGTACTCTGACCAAATTAAAACTTCTGGCACAGCAGATAATTTCAATAATTCGTTATAGTGTTTATTAATATCAATTTCAAGAACTTTTGCAGCAATAAAAATCCAACCAACTCTTTGATGGGGAATTCCTAATTTGAACCGTAAAAATTTGGAATATAATCTCTTTAAAATTTTTCTATCTTCTCTTTTTTCTATTTCCTTTAACAAGTAATTATCAAAGTCTTCACTAACTTTACGCAAAAATTCATGGTATTTTTCTAGATAATTTATCTTGTTTTTCATATCATTTTTTATATGCGGGAAAAAGGATTCGAACCTTTACCCTGAACTAGGATAGTCCATATGCTATTTTACACTATTCCCGCAAAATTTAGATAAATCAAAAGATAAAAAATAGTTAAAATAATTTATATCTGAATATTCCGATACATCAAAATTAGAGTTTTTTGGAGAAAAAAGGCATTAATTTTTCTTCAGCCCTTGCAAGGTGAAACTGAAATGTTGAAACAGAAACATTCATTCTTTTTGCCAAGTCAATTAGCCTTATTTTACGTGGGTAACCATAATAATCATTTTCAAGAGCAAGTTCAAATGCTTTTCTTTGTTGCTCGCTCAAATTTGGAAAAATTGATTCTATCATTAAATTTTTTATTTTTTCTTCTTTGAAACTAATAATCTTAAATTCTCCTTTTCCAAGTTTTTCTGCTTGCTTGATTATTTCCTCTAAATTTTTTCTATCAAATGAACCGACTTCCCATGCTTCCCAACCTTGTTCATCTATAACTGTAGGTTTTAGAAAAACAATCTTTGAATTGTAAATAGTTTTCAAAGCATTAATTCTCTCGCTTGCTTTATTTTCAGAATAAATTGAAATAAAAAAATCTCCGTTAATTTCAATTTCTTCTGTTTGTTTATCTTTTTTCAAATCTTCAAAAAAAGATTTTTTATTTTCTTCATCTCCGAAGATAATTCCAGAACCGATAAAGTAAATCTTCTTTCCTTTAATATAATAATTTCGAGAATAAAAATAAATCTTAACATTAAAATTTAAAGTTCGTTTGTTATAAACATTCCACTCCTCTTTTGATTTAAATTTTAAGACCCACATAAGATTATTAATAGTCTTAACTATTTAAAATTTTATCAATCCCTAATAGAGATTTACCAACCTTTAACGCACCAATGTATCTGAACCGCAAAGTTTATAAAATACTATATTTTACAAATAATATAAATTCTATAGGTTATTATAGGGTATTCTAAAAAAATGGATCAAGAATTAAAAAACTCAATTCTTAAAACAGGAACAACTATACTTGGTATTGTCTGTAAAGATGGAGTTGTAATGGCTGCAGACAGGCAGGTTAGTGCAGGACATGTTGTTATGTCTAAAGATAAACAAAAAGCAGTTAAAATAAATGATTATTTGGTTTTTTCAGGATGCGGGCTTGCTGCTGCTTCTGATAGAATCAAAAAACTTTTACCAGCAGAATTGAAATTAAAAGAACTTCGTTCAAAATCAAGACCTACTGTAAGGCAGGCAGCAAATCTTTTAGCAGAAGTTATTTATCATAATATA
>CAZIZL010000062.1:0-3366 GCA_964543665.1 Candidatus Woesearchaeota archaeon
TAAGTTTTTAAGATTAATACCTTGAAAATTATTTATTATAGTTTATTGTTTGTTATTTTATGTTTTATTTGGTAATATTCGTTTTATATACGGTATTTCAAGTATATTCTATGGTATTTCGGGGTATTTCGTGCATTGATTAGAAGTATTTCTGTATAGAGATTGTTCTTTTTTTCTTTTCGTGTCTGTTTTTTCGACTTCAATTTGTTTTTTCTTCACTTTGTTTCTTTGTTTTTTCAACAAAATGAATTATTTCGGAAGATTCAAAAAATCTGGGAATTAGCAGTTGGATTTCCGTGTTTGGAAAGGTATTTTTGCTAAGTTTGTGGCGATTTTTTGTTCTGTTTTCTGAAATGTTTGTTTTGATTGATTTGTTTTATTTAGTGAATATTAAGGTTATTTGCAAGTTTTATATATTTCTTCCATCCATTGGAATTCTTTTCTTCCTGTATTTTTATTAATTCTTTATTTAAGAGAGAGTTTTTAATTATATTTCCTTTTCTGGTTGACAATCCTGCTTTTTTATAAACTTCAACTGTGCTATCTTTATGATTTGGATTTTCCATTAAATAGAGCATAAATTTTCTTTCTTCTGAATTAAGAATCTTCAAAAAAGGATATTCTTTTATTCTGTCTGAATTTATTTCTTTTTTCCCTAAAGATTCCTCTTTTACCTTAGAATATTCTTTTTCCAATTTAAACCTCATAAGAGAATCAATAACCAAGAAGATATCTGATTCAGTATAACATTTTTCAGATAATCTGCTTTCAAGAACCCTTTCTATTTGGTTTAATGGAATTTCTTTTTCTAATTGGGAATATGCAAAATCATAAAGAATTTTCTGAGCAGGTGTTAGTTTGCTGTTTTCTTCTGTGTCTTCCTTTGGGATCTCATTTGATATCTCTATTTCATATATCTCTTCCTCTGTTTTTTTAACCTCCATTATTCCCTTTCCTATTTCAGATGATTTTACTTTTTCAGAAAATTTCTTATTAACAAGAGAATCCATAAATTCGGGGTCGTTTTTCTCTGCTTCAATTCCTGAAACCATGCAACTCATTCTTGAAGAGATTTTTGAGTCTTCTATGTTCTCTTCCCTTAATTTAATGAGAGGAGTTTCTATTAAAAAAGGAGAGGTATATCTTTCTGAAAGTTTTACAATTGCTGAACCAACAGGTATTTTTGAGAAGAAATCTTTGTTTTGCTGTAACTGAGTTATTGAGCTTAAGTCATAAATATCCTGAGGAAGCTGCTGCTGAAATGCAACATGACATGCACTATTTCCCTTAACTGTATCTGAAAGCTTTGAAATATGCTGATCAAGGCAAATCAGACTAATCCCATATTCCCTCATTTCCCTGTAAGCCATATCTGTAATAGATTCTGATACAAAATTTGTTTTATCTTTTAAGAAAACATTGTGGGCTTCATCCACTAAAATTGCATAATTAAAAGTCTCATTAACTTTGTTTTGAATGACTTTCTTATGCTTGTAAATATAAGTCAGAACAAATTCACAAAAGAATTTTTTTTGTATATTTCCAAGAGAGTTTAATTCAAAAACTATTCTCTTATCAAAAATATCTTCTATAGAAAGGCTTTTTTTCCCTTCATAATTAATCACTTTGCCAAAATTTCCAAAAGTCAAAACAGAGGCTATTCTTAATGCACTTTCATACCATTGAGATTCCCTTCCCCTGGATTCCTTTGCCTTTATTTCAAGCATCTTTTTTATATGCAGCCAATTGGGATAATGCTGAGAACCCTGATAAACTCCCCATCCTTCAAAAATCTCATCGAGAGTTTCCAGAATAATCTTATGGACTCCAAAAGAAGCTGAAAAACTTTCTGCTAACAAATCTGCCAAAACACTTATCCATTCTTTGGGAGAAACTCCTGTTGGGGGGATATTTATGTTTGTTTTAAAAAGATTGCTTACAGAATCATTTCCAATTGTAAAAACAAATAAAGAAGGATCAATATGAACTAAAGGTCTGAAACTTTTTTTCCAGTCAAAAACCAAAAAAGGCTTATCTTTTTCTATAAAATTTTCAAGAATTTTAAATGCAAAATTTGTTTTTCCTGAACCAGACATTCCTGTTATGCATACATGCCTTTGCCAATCTTTTTCATTTAATCCAAAAGAATGAAGTCTCTTTCCTGCATAAACCACTTCTCCAAGAGGGTATTCCCCAGATATTTCAGCCTTTTCAGGAGGTTCTAAAAGAATTGAATTGTCTAAAAGCTTGTTTAAATTCTTTTGGTATAAAAAAATCAATGCCTGAAGAATCTCATTTTTTTCGTCAAAAGAATCTGAAGTTGAATACCTAAGATAAAGCTGATCTATTTTATTTCCAAATAAAGGTTTTAATTTTCTGCATATTTCTTCAACTGAAAGTGATCTTTGTAACATTTTAGTTTATTAATTCCTCCAAGGTTTCAGGATATTTTGAAACATCTATCCCAAAATTTTTAGCAATCTTCCTCTGACTTACATAATTTCTACTTGCAAAGTTATACTTTTTTAAATCGCCTTGATTATATGCTTCTAAACCCTTTTTCCCAAAGAGATCCATCAATTTTAAACTTGCTTCTCCTACCTGTTTTTTTAAATTTTCCGCAGTAAAAGTAAAGGATCTTTTTTTCATCTTAATTCTCCCCCATTAAATCATTTAAATCCTTGATTCTGCTTTCTTTCTCAGTTAATTCTTTTTCATATATTCTGAGCTCTTTTTTAAGCAAAGCAATATCTTTCCAGCAGTCAATTTTTTCTTTTAATTGTAATTCAGAAACCTCTACTTTTTTATTTCTAAGGGAATTTTTTTCAATTAATCCCTCATTCTGCCCTTGAGCAGGATTCCTTATTGTGTTTTCGTTCTCAAGAATAAAGTTACTTATTTCTAATTTTATTTCCTCACCTTCTTTCAGAAATTCTGCACTTAATTTCTTTCTTTCCTCGATCAATCTTTTTAGTTCATTAATTGCATTTTTTAAAGAACTAACTTTTTCCTGCCCTAAATTTTCAATTGAGTTTTCACTGGAAAAACCCCTTATTTCTGGTTTTTCAAGACCATTAAGGAATAATTTCCCATCAGATAATCTTCCAATTTTCATAATTTTATACCCCTCTCCTTATTTATAAACCTTTCTATCTGAGACTACTATCTAGTTACACCAAAATGTAAGATAAAGGTTTTTATATAATTCTCTTTTTAATACCCTATATTAAGCAGGAGTAGCGAAGTGGTCAAACGCGCAAGACTCAAAATCTTGTCTCTTAGTGAGTTCGGAGGTTCGAATCCTCTCTCCTGCATAAGATTTATAAATGAATAATTGCTGAAGAAAATACCTGCGAGTTGAATACT
>CAZIZL010000063.1:0-1421 GCA_964543665.1 Candidatus Woesearchaeota archaeon
TATATAGAGAAAGAGGAAGTAATGCAATGAAATTCCTTGTTTTAAGAGATAGTTCTAATATAATTCAGTGTGTCCTTGAGAAGAAAAACTTTGAAAAACAATGGGATGAAATTGATAGAATAAAAATTGAGAGTTCTGTTGAAATTGAAGGAGAAATAAAAGAAGATAAAAGGGCTCCTACTGGTTTTGAAATTTCAGTTAAAAAAATAAACATAATTCAGGTTGCAGAAGATTTTCCAATAAATAAAGATTTGAATTATTAGGAGATAGAAGACATTTATGGTTGAGGAGCAGGAAAATGACTGCAAGTATGAAGATACGTTCAACAGTTCTTTTTGCTTTGCATGAATATATGCATAAAAAAGGCTTTACAGAAATTCATGCACCTTCTTTAAGTGGAGCAACTAGTGAAGGAGGTTCTGAAACCTTTGAAGTCAAGTATTTTGATAAGAAAGCATATTTAACCCAGTCCTGGCAATTTTATGCTGAAAACTTTATTAGTGCAGTGGAAAAAGCTTATGCAATTGCACCTTCTTTTAGAGCAGAAAAATCAAAAACGCCCTGGCATGTTACTGAATTCTGGCATTTTGAAGTTGAAGGAGCCTGGATGAATCTATCTGATGATATGATTATTGCTGAAGAATGCATTGCTTATGTAATTAAAAAAGTTCTAGAAGAAAACAGGTTAGAATTGGAAATTTTGGAAGCAGATATTTCTAAACTAGAAAAAATAAAAACTCCTTTTAAAAGAATAACTTACAAAGAGGCTATTGATGCTTTGATTAAAAAAGGACATAAAATAAAATATGGAGATGATTTTAAATCAGCAGAAGAAAGGGGATTAGCAAAATATTATGGGAACGAGTTTGTTTTTGTAACAAATTATCCTTTGCATTTGTTAAAGTTTTATCATGGAGAAGATCCTAAATACCCTGGAACAGGAACTAATTTTAATTTATTAGCACCTGATGTTGGAGAAATGGTGGATGGTTCTCAAAGAGAGCCTGATTTAAAAAAAATTGTCAGTAGATTAAAAAAAGCAAAAATGGATTTAGGGACTTCAGATTGGTATTTAGATTCTAGAAGATATGGAAGTATTCCTCATGCTGGTTTTGGATTAGGTGTTGAAAGATTTTCTGCATGGATTTGCGGATTTGACACAATAAAAGATTCCATACCTTTTCCAAGAACACCCACTAGATTAAATCCTTAAATTAATTTAGAATTCTTCGTCTTCTTCAAATTCGTCATAGCCTTTTCTTTTTGCTTTTCTTAAATTCAACTCTTTGAATAGATTCAGTTCATCGTCTTTTGCTTTTTTTTCCTTATCTTTTTTTGCTTTTATATCCTTTGCTTTTTTAACCTGTTTTACTGGATTTTTTCCAAGGCTAAATCTGCATGGAGGACAGAGCGCTCTCAAT
>CAZIZL010000063.1:1431-3308 GCA_964543665.1 Candidatus Woesearchaeota archaeon
TTCAACAACTTCAAAATAACAAGTCATATTATCCAGAGATTTTTCACAGAGATAGCATCTTTTATTTTGATGTTCTACAAGCTGTCTTTTTGGAGAGAGAATCATCTTTGTATCACTTGTTTTTGTCTTTCTTAAGGCTTCTATGTAGGCATTTTCTGTCATTTTATTTTTTTAAGCTTTCTTTGTAGAGTTCTCCCTTTTTTAAGCTTTTCCTGTATTTTTTATCTATTTTTGAGTGTAACGATATATTTAAAAACATTAGAGAAAAATGATTTTTACTTAAATTTGGAGGTTAAAGATGCCTAAAAATAAAGATGATAAAGAAACAGATGAAGATATAGCATTTGATGATGATGAATCTGAATCTGATTCTGATGCTGATGATTTTGGAGAGGATGAATTTTAATTTTAATTAATTCTCTTTCTTTTTTATTATTTTTATAGTAATCTTTAAAAATGTGTTTTTTAACTTATCTTAATGAGAATTGGTGAAATTGAATTGAAATGGCTTGGACATTCCGGATTTCTAATTAAAAATTCAAAGATTATTTACATAGATCCTTATAATATAAAAGGAAATATGGAGAAAGCAGATTTGATTTTAATAACTCACAGCCATTATGACCATTGCAGTGTTGCTGATATGGAGAAAATTGTTCAGGAAGGAACAAAAATAATAATGACTGCTGATTGCCAGAGTAAAATTACCAGATTTGAAGTCCCTATTAAAATGGAGGTGATTGAAGCAGGACAGGAACTTGATTTAGGGGATGTTAAAATTTCAACTTTGCCTTCATATAATATTGATAAATCCTTTCATCCAAAAGATGAATCTTGGGTGGGATATCTTATAAAAATTAATAATATTCTTATTTATCATGCAGGAGACAGTGATTTGATTCCTGAAATGCAGAAATTAACAGGATACAAGCAGTCTGGAAAAGAATTTATTGCTTTGCTTCCAATTGGAGGAAGATTTACTATGAATGCAGAAGAAGCTGCTGAAGCAGCTAAAATAATAAAACCAACAATTGCAATTCCAATGCATTATGGTTCTGTTGTTGGAACAGGAGAGGATGCTGAAGAATTTAAAGAACTCTGCGAGGAAAATAATATAAGGGTTGAGATATTGGAAAAAGAATAAATTATAATTTATTAATTTTGTCTTTTAATTCTTTAAGATTATCCTTGAATACATATTTTGTTATTACAGAAAAAGGTTTTCCTATTGATTCTATTTTAGTAATTATTTTTCTTGTCTTATCCTGGAAATTCCCTATCAGAAAATCATTCAAATCCTCTATTCTTACCAGATTAATGCTCCTTGTGTATAAAATAATATTTTGCATAGGATATTTTCCCCTTTTTATTATTTAAAGATTTGTTGCTTTTGATGTATATTTTGGGTTTTTGTTTAGAAAATCTCCTAATTATCTTTATTTTTTACTCCCACAATTTTTATAAACAAGGAAGATATCCTTTTTTTCATGGTTTCCATAGGAAATTTTTATACAGCTGAGGGAAGATGTCAAATTTTCAATCAGTCTTATATATATACAGATGAAAGGAGGACAAAAAAAGATGGTTTTAGATTTTGCAAAAGAAGCAATCGCAAATACTGCCACACATAGCATCAATTTTGATGAACTTAGGGCTGGAAAAGCAAATATCAAAGTTATGGGATGCGGTGGAATGGGAAGTAATGCAGTAACATGGCTTTTTAACAAAGGTATTAGTGGTGCTACAATTTATGCTTGCAATACAGATGCTCTTCATTTGAGTGTTACAAAATCTGATGAGAAAATTCTTATTGGTAAGGAATTGACAAGAGGATTGGGAGCAGGCGGAAGACCAAAAATAGGCACAGAAGCTGCTAA
>CAZIZL010000064.1:0-3147 GCA_964543665.1 Candidatus Woesearchaeota archaeon
AGATATTCAGAGACTTATTGGTAAGGATGCACAGAGAAATAACATAGCTGCTGCTAAAATGGTTTCTGAAATTGTAAAAACAACTCTTGGTCCAAAAGGCATGGATAAAATGCTGGTTTCTCCTCTTAATGATATTGTTGTTACAAATGACGGGGCTACAATCCTGAAAGAAATGCAGATTGAACATCCTGCAGCTAAGATGATGGTTGATGTCGCAAGAACACAGGAAATGGAAGTAGGGGACGGAACCACTTCTGTTGTTATGCTTGCAGGAAAACTTCTGGAAAATGCAGAAAAACTTTTGGATAAGAAAATTCATCCAACAGTTATTGTTAAGGGCTACAGACTGGCTTGTGAAAAAGTTCAGGAAATTTTAAAAGAAATTTCCATGAGGATTGCACCTGAGAATAATGAAGTCCTGAGACAGATAGCAATTACTGCAATGACTGGAAAGGGCGCAGAGGATTCCAAAGAAAAACTTTCTGATATTATTGTGAAAGTAATCAAACAACTTCAGGATAATCTGAATGTTGATTTAAATGATATTAAAATAGAAAAGATAAAGGGAGAGGGAATAGGAGATACTGAATTAATTTCAGGAATTGTTTTTGATAAAGAAAAACTTTCCTATGATATGCCTTCTTTTGTAAAAGACGCCAGGATTGCATTAATTGATTTTCCCCTTGAAATAAAGAGCCCGGATATAAAAACAGAGATTTCTATTTCTTCTCCTCAGCAATTGCAGAGTTTTATTCTGCAGGAAGAAAACCTGATTAAAGAAATGATTCAGATTATAAAAGAGTCAGGGGCAAATGTTCTCTTTTGCCAAAAAGGAATTGATGATTTTGCAAGTTTTTTATTAAGCAAGGCAAGGATTTATGCGTGCAGAAGAATTGCAAAAAGTGATATGGAAAAAATATCAAAGGCAACTGGAGCAAAAATTGTCAGTAATTTAAATGATTTGACTCCTTTTGAAATAGGAGAATCAGAAATTGTCGAACAGATTAAAACAGGAGAGGATAAAATGACTTATATAAGGGGATGCAAAAATCCAAAAGCACTCACTATTTTAATTCACGGGGGAACAGAGCATGTTTTGGATGAAGTTGAGAGGGCTGTTATGGACGGGCTTGGAGATGTTGCGTGTGCTTTGAAATATGGATTAATTGTTCCAGGAGGAGGGGCAATTGAAATTGAACTTGCAAGAAGACTCAGGAATTTTGGGCAGTCTTTAAGTGGAAGAGAGCAACTGGCTGTTGAAGAATTTGCAAATGCTCTTGAGTTTATTCCGATTACTTTAGCAGAAAATGCAGGAATGGATCCTATTGATACCCTGACTGAACTTAAATCAAGGCATGATTCAGGAGAAAAAAATGCAGGACTTAATTTATTTGAAAATAAAATCGTGAATGTTCTTGAATCAAAGATTATTGAGCCTTCAAGAATAAAAAGCCAGGCAATTAATTCTGCAACAGATGTCGCAACAATGATCCTCAGAATTGACGATGTAATTGCCTCAAGACAGGATAAAAAAGGAAGAATGAATTTTGAAGGGAACAGGCAGGATTTTATGAGCGGACTGGATTAAAATGGAAAAAAGTAAATTTGTATATCTTAATAGAAAAGATTATTTTACTATAGAATTTGGTGAGTTTGATAAGAATTATGTTAAGGATAAAAGCAGTAAATTTGTTCAATTATATATTAATAAAGAATCGTTTATTGTTGTTGGAAATGGTTTATATCATAAAGATATATTAAAATTATATTTAGAAAGATTTAATTTAAAATTTGATACAAGATTAAATAAATTAAAGGATGAAGTTCCTTTGGAAAAAGGTAAGAATTATGAAATGGCTGGTGCAGGGAGAGTTAAATTTGTGGATGGAAAATTAATTTTTTATGATAATAGTTCAGATTATATTGCAATGTTTCCGAAGGGGACAAATAAAAAACATCTCGAAGATTTTTTTAGAATAGATAAAATTAGAGAAGAAGATGGAGCTCATGGAACAATTTCCCTTTTTGTTGATTTTTAAAAAATATTAAATTAATTTACCCCAAAAGAACATATATTATGGAAGCAACTATTACAATTGATGCAAGAATATTTTTCCAATTATATTTTTCCCTGAGAAAGATATGGGCAAAGAGATAGACCAGCACAGGTCCAAGCATGAATATTATTGTTGTTGAAATTACCCCTAATTTCAGATATCCATAATAAACTGTAATTCTGTAAGCCACCCAGATTGCTCCAAGCAGGAGCATTGTTAATTTTGTTTTCCTGTTAAATCCTCTTAAATCCGGGCGTAAAATAAGGAAAGTAAATAAAAGTATGAAAAAACATCTTATAAAATAGAAAGTTATTGGATTATAATATTCTAAAATTAATTTTGAAATAACCAGTTCTAATCCAAAAAAGAAACTTCCAAAAATTGCTGCTATGAAATATTTATTGAATCTTAGATGATGTTTTTTAATATGCGAAAAAATTAATGCGCCAACAGAAAGAATTGCGGGGATTATTATTTTGGGATTTCTATCAAAGCCAGGAAGAAAAAAACTGAATAGTATTGCCAAGAGAATTACAAAAAGAGGCTCAAGAACTTTTGCAGGCTCTAAGCTGGTTATTTTCTCTCCCTTTACTGAATAATACACTAATAAATTTGCAATGATTGAGAAAATTACAACCAGTGCCAGAATTATTATATTCTTTAACTGAAATGCAGGAGAATCAACCTTCCAGAAAAAATAAATAAAAGGAAGCATAACAAGGACAATTGCAAAAAATTCCATAATTGAATATTGTTTTACTGAGGTATTCTTTTTTTTGAGAATAGCTCTCTGAATAATTGTCCCGCCTGCAAGTGCAACTGCTCCGAGAATAGGAAGATATATCATTTTTTCACCTCTTATAAGATAAGAAATGATTTGTTTTAAATTTAACGAATGTGTTATCACCTCTTTTTGAAAATATGGATTAATTATTTTATTTGATTATGTTGAGCAATAACCTTAAAATTTTAGAAGTTAATAAGATATTTGTGTTAAGTTATAAACTTGATTTAACATAAAACCAAAAACTTAAAAGCCTGGAATTTTTCTAATTTCATAAAGGACGCTTAGGCTAATGGTAGACCCTCT
>CAZIZL010000065.1:0-3124 GCA_964543665.1 Candidatus Woesearchaeota archaeon
CTTTTGCTTTATTTTCAAAGTTCTCCATAAAACTAAACAGGATTGATTATTTATTAATTTAACTTATTGAGATAATTCATTTGCCCATAACAGCAATTTCCCTTCCAACAATCTGATTTTCCCTGAATTCAGGAATTGGGAAGCCGGAAATTAATTTTAATCCTGTTTTTTCTGAAATTCTCTGGAAATCACATCCGATTCTTTTCTTTCCAATTCTTATTAAGGGGGAGCTGAAAACAAACTTATTTTCAACATATTTTTTCATATTATTTAAAACCAGGATTATTAAATTCTCAAAGTTATTTATCATTAATCCAGCCTTTTCTTTTGCGGGTATTTTTCTTAAAGTTTCCCCAAAATCAGGCTCACTAACCAGTGCTTTAACTTCATGTATTCTTATTTTAGAAGAATCCTCCTTAAGTAATTTAAAATCAGAATTGGAAAATCCAAACCACTTCAAATTTTTTTCTGCTCCATTAATTGCATCTTTATCTTTATCAATTCCAATAACTTTTATTTTCTTAAGCAAAGCCTCTTGCAAAATTACTCCTATTCCGCAAAATCCATCAGTTAAAGTTTCTCCTTCTTTAACTTCAGACAGATTAATCATAATCTTTGCAAGTCTTGGGGAAATTGAGAGTGCTTCTCTTCTTACAGGCTTTTTCATATCCCTTTCCTCAATTTCCTTAAAATTAATTTTCTGAATTATCTTTCCAAAATAATTTTCAAATACAAAATATTCTTCATCAATTAAATTAGATACAAGATTTTCTATTTCCCCTCCCTCTTGCAGGCTCATTCTTCCTGTCAGCTTTTTCTCAACTGCCTTTAACTTCTCTTTTCTGAATCTCTTTTTCAGGTATTCTGAAATATCCTGGGTTTTATCTGAAAAATTCCATAAAGCATAATTGATTTTATTTTTCTCTCCAAGATAAATCTCCTTTCTTTCAATATCCTTTAATTCGCAGACAACAATCCCGATTGAAATAACCCCCCCAAACTCATCAACTGTTCCTGCATCAAGAGGATTTTCTAAATCAGCTAAAAAGCCATTTCTCCTCATGGAGCTTTCAATTATATCATTATCTTCTTTATGAAGATAGGCTTTTATTTCTGCAATTGACAATCCAGGATTTCTTCCAAGAATAAATAAGTATTTCATAAACAAGAGTATTGTTTTTACTAAATAAATGTTTTTATAGGTTCTATTGTCTAAAAAAGATAATGGAAGATCTTCTTGAGTTAGTATATAGATTAGCAATTAAAAAGATGTATGAAAGATTAAAAATATCAAAAGAGAAAGCTTTAACTTATTCTCTTGCATGGATAATAAGAGAAAATAAGGCCTCTCCTGAATCACTTGGAGACATCTATCTTGATTTTCTAATCTATCAAAGAGATATAAAAAATGGGGAATTTGATAAATTTCTTGGATTCTTTGAGATAATTGAAAAAAGAATGAATTATAATGAAAAAATAAATCTCATAAAAGATGGTCTAAAATCATCTGCAAAAGAAAAAAATATTTCTATTCTTGCCTCCTCTAAATTAGTGGGAGATTATGATCTTGTTAAAAAATTTGAGGCATATCTTAAACTAAAAGACATAAAAAATTATGTTGATTAAATCAAAACCTCAAATTCCCCTAATTCCTTCTTAAGAACATCAAATATCTTTGAATTAACCTCAACTTCCTTTTTCTTTTTCTGATTTTCAACTGCTTTTGAAACTTCTTCCATATTTGAATTCTCAAGTTTGTCAGTAATCTTAAAAACAGAATTATTTCTGAATAAAAAAGAATTTCCGTCAGAATTTAACAGTTCAAATGCTCCCTCCTTAAACCTCAGCTTCATTTTTCCTTTTTCCATTGAGATTAAATCCCTTCTTTGGGAGAAATCAATCAAATCATTAATCAGTATTCCTGCTTCTTTTCTTGCTTCATCAACTTTATGGGCAGTCAATTTTCCTTTTTTAAAGTCACTTCTTGCAGTAATTATGTTCTTTAATGCCCTTAAATGCTGCTGGGACATTTTTCCTTTTTTTACAAATTCTTTTTCAAAATCCTGTACCGTCTGCTGCTGGGATTTTTTCCCAAGGGTGGATTTCAAAAGTTCAAAAACATCAGAATAAATCTGTTCAATTGTTTTTTCCTGAGCTCTCTTGTCAATCTGCTCTCTCAATTCCTTCATTCTCTTGATATAATCTTCCATATCCCTGATTAATTTATCAACTTCTTTACCAGAAACTTTTTTTACCTTTCCATGCTCATATCCCTTGTAATATTTTATGACTATTTCCTCAAGAATATCCAGATATTTTTTTTCAAGCATTTTTTCTTTGTCAACAAATATTCTTTTCATTTCAGGAACAATCTGCTTTGGAGTTGGAGGAGGAAGTCCATAAAGCATCAGCAAAGCCTGGGAAGGAGTAATAACCCCCCAGTAAATATCACTTACAACAATATCCAAAAGCATTCTCTCTGCTCTCTTGCTTGTATTGTCCCCCATTGACATAAACATGTCAATTGCTTCAGGAGAGGGTTTTAACTTGCCCATTTTTAAAAGAGCTTTCCAGGGCATGAATGTCCCTCTGTCATAAATGGGAACTCCGTCTCTGATAAAAGTAAACATAACAGGATGAGCATCTTTAACAGCCTCCCAGAATTCAGTAAGAAGATAAATCTGAGGCTCTAATTTATTATGCACTCCTGCAAGAGCAGATGCCTCTCCAACATACTGATAAATAATGCTTCTTAATCTTTCTTTTAATTCTAATCTTGGCATTCTCTTGACATCAGTATCATTAATAATGACAAAAACATCAACATCAGAAGTTTTTACAGTGTCTCCACGTATTAAGCTTCCTCCCAAAACATAAGAAACAACATATTTCTCAAATTTTTGCAATACCAGGGAGTTGTGAATCTCAGCAACCCTCATTGCACCTAAAATTCCCCTGTCATGCAGAGGAAAAGACATTGCAATTGCAGAGGATATTTCAAATTTCTGGTCCATGCATAATTCCCAGATTTCTGAGGGGGTCTTGATGTAAATCCAGACTTCCTGCTTGTTTTTCTCAATCTGCTCTAAAATCTGCTTTTTCATTTCAGCTATTTTCTTTTCTT
>CAZIZL010000066.1:0-3106 GCA_964543665.1 Candidatus Woesearchaeota archaeon
AACATCATACCCAAACCAATTTTCCTTGAAAATCTTTTTCCACAATCCTTTTGCATTTTGAACAGTAATCATCAGTTTTCCACCATCCTTAAGCCAAAAATAGCATTTATTCAAAACATCTTTCTGATTAGGAACATGCTCTAAAACCTCTTTCAAAATAATGTAATCAAATCTCCCCTTCTTATAATTAGCCTTAGAAATTGTTTTTCTTGAAATTCCTAATTTCTTTTCTTCTTTAGTTAATTTAGAACCATAAGGCTCTAATCCATATGTTTCTATTCCATACTTCTGGTAAATTCCAAGCTTCAATCCATCTCCACACCCAATTTCTAACAAATTCTTCCCTTTATCCAAATAATAAGTATAAAGAAGAGGTTTAACAGGATACAATAAAAAATTCAACAACCTATTTTGTTTAGAATAATATTTAGCAGACAACTTATGATATTTTAAAGCCAAGGTATTCTTATTTTGAAAAGAATAATATTCTGTCTTAGGATAATATTTCACAAGTTCCTTTTCACTCAACAACGGATTAATAAACTCAAACTTGCAGTCCTTGCATTGAATCATAGAGAATTTCCCACCTACAAAATATGTTTTGTCTCCCAATCCATCATAAATTATTTCAATTTTATTGCTTCCGCAACAGGGGCATTTTTGTTTTCTGGCATTCATACAAAACAAAAAAATCACGCTCTTTTATACTTTGCTCTATCTTGAAAATTAATCCCTCCCCTTAAAAGATCAACAGGTATAAATCTTAATCCAGTAGAATCTGCAATTTGAAAAAAATATTTGCTTTGGTTTTTTTCATGAGGAGACTCAATCATAACTCCCATAGGAAACCCTTGACAGAAGGAACTCTTTGTAAAAACCACAAAACCTTTTTCACCCAACTCCCTCACTAAATCTCTATAATTTATAAACAGTTCTCTCTCATTATCAGTCAAACTAATACATCTGTCTTCCATCCTAAACATGTAAAATCTTGCCATAAAATTATCAAAACAGTTGATTTACAAAACTATCTCTTCCACTTTTCAAGCGCCTCAAGTCCATAAAGTTTCCTCCCGGAAATATAATAAACCAAGGCGCCTCCGGACAAGCTGACATATCCTAATTTTTTCTTGTCAATCCCAAATCTCTTTACAGCACTTGCAGAATGCCCGCCAGCAACAACACAAAACGCAGGGGATTTTTCCATGGCTTTCAGCAATCTTTCAGTTCCCTCACAAAACCCTTCTTTAGAGCAGTCTCCGGCAGTTCCTTTCCAAAATATTTTTCTGGCTTTCATAATCTTCTCTTCATAATTTGCAATAGTTTCGGAACCAATATCTAAAATTCTATGATTAACAGGCAATTCACTCAACTTAATCTCTTTTCTTTTACCATCAACTTCCACAGCCAAATCAACAGGCAGGGAAATATTTTTTAAATTTCTTTTAATCTTTTCCAGATATTCTTTCTCTTCCTCCAATCTCTCGCTTTCCCTCCCCAAATTTTTTCCACCAGCAATCAGGCAAACCAAGCTAAAAACACCGGTGCTCAGGATATTTTTTTCCTTAATTAAGAGTGTAACATCTTCAATTTTATTTCCTCCTAAAATAAATAATATTCCTTTTCCTTTTATCTTATCCAAATTCTTCAATTCTTTCTCCATTGTTCTTCCAATTAAAGAAGGCAAAACTCTTGGAAATCCCACAATAGAAGCATGTTCTCTGTGGCAGACAGAAAAAGCATCATTAACATAATAATCAAATTTATGCTTTAGAACTCTCACTATCTTGCTTCTGTCGGGTTTAAACTCCTCCTCAGAAAATCTGACATTCTCCAATAAAAGTGCATCTCCGCTTTTCAGATTATCAATTTCTTCCAATGCCCTCTCTCCAAATATATCTTTAACAAATTTTATCTTTACAAATTTATTCAATAATTTAACATGCCCCTGCAAGGAAACAAAATCAGCCCGGCCCTTTTGCCCCTGATGAGCCAGCACAACAACTTTAGCCCCCTTTCTTTTTAGTTCAGAAATTGTTTTTGCACTTTCAATTATTCTGTCATTCAAGACAACGCCATTATCAGAAATAGGACTATTCAAATCGCTTCTAACAAGAACTCTCTTTCCCTTAAAATTAACATCGCTTAGTGTTTTGAATCTCATTATTTCACAAATTCCACATTAGGCAATTCTTCAAATCCAGAATCCCCTGTGAGAAATTTAACATCTATATCTTTAGCAACTATGTAACCTAAACAATCCAAATAAGAAAGTTTTCTTTTTATTTCCCTAAAACGAAATTTAGCAGATTCCTTAACATTTTCTGGTTTTATGTCAACACAATTATTAACCAAACGATTAAAAAATTCTTCTGCTAACTCTTTTTTACCCTCTTTAACAAGAAGATAATATAATTCATACAAATTCATCAACGTAGTAACAATAGAAAACCCTTTGACAAAATCTCTGTAACTCTCCTCTCCAGTAGCAATTGCGTACAAAGCATAGGTGTCATAAAAAAGCTTATTCCCATCCTTTTCTTGATTCATCTTTCAATTCCTGCGGAGATTTTTTAGTTTTAAATTTTCCAAAAAGATCAGACAAATCATCTTCCTTCTCAATAATCACACTAACTCTATCATTGGGCCTTATTCTTTCTGTTCTTGTTACCTCTCTTGGTATGATAATTGCTATAGAATCTCCCCATCTCCTTGCTACAATTTCTACCCTTTTCATGAGATGATATATCTCATGAGATATATAAATCTTTCGATTCTTAGAATTTCATTTTTTTAATAAAATCAACAACCCTATTGGAATACCCATACTCATTATCATACCAAGCTAAAATCTTTATCAAATTCCCATTAACTTCCGTCGACAAACCATCAATTACAGCAGAGTGAGGATTTCCAATAATGTCTGAAGAAACAAGCTCTTCCATGCTGAATTCAATAATTCCTTTCATCTCCCTCTTAGATGCCTTCTTTAAAACAGAATTAACTTTCTTTTTATCGGCTCTCTTCTTAACTTCCACAACCAAGTCAACAATAGAGCCATTTGCAACAGGAACCCTCAGAGCCACTCCCTTTATTTTTCCTTTTA
>CAZIZL010000067.1:0-1860 GCA_964543665.1 Candidatus Woesearchaeota archaeon
AGGATTTGAACCTGCGACCCCCAGGTTAGGAACCTGATGCTCTATCCAAACTGAGCTACCCGGGCATATCCTAAATGCGAGATACAGGATTCGAACCTGTGTAGGCACTAAGCCAAGTGGTCCTTAACCACTCCCATTTGACCGCTCTGGCAACCTCGCATATTCTATAAAAAATTTAGAAACTGAGAATATAAAAAGGTTTATAAACGAGATATATTTTGAATTTTTGAGACGGCCATAATAGGTTGGTAACACCTGTTCCCATTCCGAACACAGAAGTTAAGCTTCCTATGTTATTATTGGTACTGCCCGGAAAGGCGGGAAAATAATAAGCTGTCTTATTTATTTTTCAATATTTATATAATGTTAATTCTTAATTAAATTATGAAGATCCTTCTCTCAAAAACACAAGCTGAAAAAGAAATAAATGAGTTTTTTGAAAATATAAAAATCAAAACTCCAAAAGAAATTAAGAAAATCAAAAAGATTGCTGCTAATAAAAAGATTCCTTTAAAAGAAAAAAGGAAATTATTTTGCAGGCATTGTTTAAATCCTTATTCTGGAAAAGAAAAAATAAGAATAAATAATAAAATAAAGAGTATTGAATGTTTAAAATGCAAGAAAATTAACAGGTGGAGAATTCTTAACTCTTCTTGAATTTAGCAACCAATTCTATATGATCTTCTTGCCCCAAGAATATTGCTCTGCAACAGAATCTTTCTAATCCTAATTCATCAAGGATCTTTTTTGAGTTTTCTCCCTGCATTATTCTTTTTTTATATTCTTCCCATAAATGACCTATTGGCCTGCCGCACGAAAAACATCTAACTGGTATTATCATATAATTAATGTTGAAATATTGTTTTTAAAGCTTGTGCTTACAATGATTAATAAATTAAATGTCTGCATAAAAATACACAAAAATTTAAAAACAAACTTTTCTTTCATAAATCTTAAAATATTAAAGAGGAAAAATGAATAAAAGATGTGTTTACTGCAAATCAGACATTTATGATGACAGATCTCTGGATGTGTGCAATAATTGCGGTTTAAAGGTATGGGGGGAAAGAATGTTTAATGCAATTCTTCAGAATATGGACAATGCAAGAGACAAAGGTGACTTATGCAATTCCAATCTTTCTGTTAATGAACCTCCTTCGAAATTTGGAAATGCAAGAATAAGTTTTGGTTAAAAGATAGTTTTTTAAATGGAATTTTTCTGGGTATGTTATGGTAAATAGAAAGCCGATTAGAACCCGTGGAAAGCTTAAACTTAGCAGATATTTTCATAAATTCAAGAATGGAGATTCTGTTGCAGTGATTAAAGAAGTCTCTGTTCAACCTGCTTTTCCGAAAAGACTTCAGGGAAGAACAGGAATAATCAAAAAAAGAATAGGAAAAAGCTATTCTGTGGATATAAATGACCAAAATAAGACAAAAAAGTTCATAATTTCAGCCATACATTTAAAAAAAATAGAACCCCAAAAATAAAATGATAAAAAACAATTCACCCCTCAGCATGGCAGAATCCTTAGAATACATAGAAGCAGATAAAAGCTCTGAGAAAAATGCTAAGGATTTTATCAAAAAGTTTGTAAAATTAACCCCAAAAGAAGCAAAAGAACTCAGAAAAAAAATAACAAACATGGGATTAATGAAAATGAATGAGGAAAATATCTGCAAATTAATAGATATTCTTCCTGAAAAAGCAGAAGAAGTGAATAAAATTTTTGTCGATGTTAGTTTAGACGAAGATGAAATCAAAAAGATACTTGATACAATTAAAGAATTCAAATAATAAAAATGGAAAAAGAAGAATATGGAATAATCTTAGAATATCTCCCAAATGGATATCCTTTG
>CAZIZL010000067.1:1870-3009 GCA_964543665.1 Candidatus Woesearchaeota archaeon
CCAGGCTATTGGAGAAAATAATCTTGTTCTTTTAGAGCTTGTTCCAAGAAGAGGAGCTGAATTGAAAATCGGAGAGAAAGTTTATATTGGAGAAGGGAAACGAGATAAAATATACTACATTCTTGGCAGGCTTCACAGAGAAAAACTCACTGAAAGTGCAAAGCAACAATTGGAAGAATTTATAAAGCAAATTGTTAAAGGAAAAGAGAAAGAATTCGTTGAATTTTTTAATAAGGCAGATGCAATAAACAAAAGAATTCATCAAATTGAACTGCTTCCTGGCTTGGGAAAAAAACACATGCAGGAAATACTTAAGCAAAGACAGGAAAAATCCTTTGAGTCTTTCAAGGACATGAAAAACAGGATACAGAATCTCCCTGATCCTGAAAAAGCTGTTGAAAAGAGAATTCTTCAGGAACTAACAAACATAGAAAGATACAATCTATTTACAGGAAATAAATAAAATGGCTGAACAAAAAATACCAGAAAAAGAAAGAAGAGAAGAAAGATTAGTAAGAATAATGTCAAAAGACATAGAGGGAAAAATGAAAATTTATGCTGGATTAACCAAGATAAAAGGAGTTTCCTGGGCATTATCCAATGCTGTCTGTAAAACACTAAATATAGACAAAAAGAAAACAATAGGCTCCCTGAGTGATGAAGAAATAAAAAAAATTTCAGAATTTTTAAAAAATCCAAGACTTCCTGCACATTTACTCAATCGCCAAAAAGATCTCGAAACAGGAGAAGAAAGGCATTTGACTGGAACAGACCTTGATTTAAGAAAAGATTTTGACATAAAGAGATTAAAGAAAATAAAAAGTTACAGGGGAATCAGGCATACTGCAGGATTGCCATTAAGAGGCCAAAGAACAAAAGCTCATTTCAGAAAGAACAGAAAAAAGGGCTCTGGAATTAAAAGTAAAAAGAAAGCTGAGGGAGCAACAAATAAGCGGGCATTTATAAAGCAGGGAGGAAAACAGTAAAATGAAGCGTAAACATAAAACATATTCAAGACCAAAAAGACCTTTTGACAAAGCAAGAATAGAAGAAGAAGCAAAAATAAGGGAACAATTCGGATTAAAAAACAAAAAGGAAATTTGGGCTGCGGACGCAAGAATAAAAGAGATTAGAGAAAA
>CAZIZL010000068.1:0-2896 GCA_964543665.1 Candidatus Woesearchaeota archaeon
TTGGGAGAATGTTTCTTTTTAAGGAATTTTCAAGACTATCTTTTGAGATTAATAAAATCTCATATCTCCCTTTTTTTATCTTTTTATTAATGTTAGAAGTTATAACTAAGATATCCACATCACTTTCAGAATTATTCTCTCCTCTTGCATAACTTCCTGCAAGATAAATTCCCATAATTTTATCAAGATAATCTCCAAGAATCTCAAATATATCCTCTTTAATATTTAATGGTTTTTCAATAAGTTCAACTTTTGCCTTCCCCCCATACCATTTTCTAGGTAAAACCACTCCTGCTCCATTCCCAACTTTAACTATTGGTCTGATTAACTCCTGTTTCATAGTTATAACAATGTTATAACATTTATAAATATTTGTGTCTTCAGAAAGATTAAACTAATCAAAAAGCATAAATTCCAAGCAAAGCAAGAATAATTGAGATTACAATTGTTAAATATAATAATTTATATTTTCTAAAAATTAAAGGAATTAAATTTATAATTACAATTATTGCCCCCACAATAATATTTTTTGGAATTAATTCAATCATATTAATTTACCTGCCCAATTTATAATTGCCTCAATTAATAATCCTAAAGATGCTATAATTAATCCTAAACCTGTTTGATTAAAAATATATGCTACCCCTCCCCCTATTAGTAAAATGCCTACAATAACATGCAATAATGAAGCACTACTTCCTTTTTTATCCACCTTATTTAATATAAATAAAAATTTAAATAACTTTTGTTTATTCTAAAGTTACACTTTTCTTTTCTTAATTTCCTTATTCAACCATTCCTGCCATAATGGAAAGACTCTCTCACTTAAGGGCAGGCCAATTTCCTGAATAACTTCCTCAGAAATTCTGTGAAAAGCAGAATTTGATAACGCATTAAATTTGGATTCAAGAATATCATTGTCCTCTATTTTCTTGGCAACCTCTACAATTTCTTTTTTTATTTTAGCTCTCAGTAAAATATTGTCATAAACAGCATCCCAGTTTCCTGCCCATCCCTTTACATTTACAGCAACATCTTTTACAATTTCACTTTCTCCATTAATTAATTCCTCTGAAGCTTCAAGTTCATCTTTTTCAACATTATATTTTAATAAATCCACAAACCCTTTTTCAAGCAAAGGATCTTCTTTCCAGTGTTTTCTTACTTCTGAAACTTGAACTACTCTTTTCCATGCATGCAGACCATCAGGAGATTTTATTGGATTGCATACAATAATTGAATCAGTTGCTTTAAAACTAGTTGCTGGGACTTCCAAATCATTAACAACCCTGTCAAAGACTCCATAGGGGCTTGCTCCGTGAATTGTTCCTGCAACAACATTTGCCAATGCCCCTATTCTCATTGCTTCATATAATGCTTTTGCTTCAACACTCCTAACCTCACCAATAATTAAACAGCTGTCTCCTAATCTCAAACTTGTTCTTATCCCATCATCAGCAGAAACTTCTGTTGTTGTCTTTAACAATGCAGAACGGACTTTCATTCTTAAAATATCATAATTTAATTTTCTTAAAGATTCAACAGGCAATTCATGAGAGTCTTCTATTACAATAATTCTGTGCTTTGGAACAATCTCAAGCATTAAACTCCCTAATAAAGAAGTTTTACCAGAACTTCTTGTTCCTGCAACTAAAAGAGTTCTTGCTCCATCAATTAAAAAGCTCATTAACCCTGCTGCAAATGGATTTATCATTTTATTCTGAACAAAAAGAGGCAATGTCCATGGATTTTCTCTGTGCCTTCTTATGGAATAAGCCAATCCATCTGAAGAAAGAGGCTGTTGAATAATTGCTATTCTTGATCTCAGATTTCCAATTTCCAGCTGAGTATCTAAAATAGGATTTGCTTCATCCAAAGGTCTTCCAGAAATCATCCTGAATTTTGCAGCCCAGGAATCTGCATCTTCCTGACTTGGAAGAATATTTGTTGAACATTCATCATACTCCTGATGCCTCACAAAAACATTTGTCTGGGGAATTGGAGAATTCATGGATATATCTTGAAGATTTTTATCCTGAAGAAGAACCTCTACAATTCCAAAACCAATTGTATGTCTGACAAGAATAGCAGATAACTTGTTCAAATCAGAATAATCAAGTTTAATTCCTTTTGACTGAGCCAAGTCTCTTATTAAATCTCTTGAAATATTAAAAAAAACCTGCCTTATTCTTTCGGTATCTGTAAATTCCTCTGCTTTTGGTTGATGCTCAAGTAAAACTCCTCTTGCAAGATTCAAAAGCATATTAAAATCCTCGCTTAAAACATTTTCTGGAGGAACTAAGTGATAAAAAAATTTGGATTCATCTTTCACTTTAAGAATAGTTACCAGAGATTCATCATACTCTCCGTTGGAAATTTTATACTGGCTCATTATCTCGGCATCTGCAGGCAAATCAGAAACCAGTCTTGTAAAAGTAAAATTAGCAATTGTGTCTGGTTTGAAAATTCTAAAGTAAATTTCCCTTTCCCCTTTTTTATATTCTGAAAGATAAGCTCTGGCTTCCTGTATAATCTTGGTCTTGGAAATCAAATCAAACATTTTTTCCAAAAAAGAAAGATAATTTCTCTGGTCTGATTTAAAAGTCCCTTCAAGTTTTTCAAGAATTATTTTCCCCTCAAGAATTATCTTTCTCAATTGGCTATATGCCCCTAAAGGATCCTTTTTTAAAAGGTATAAAAAAGAAAAAACCTCATTGTATCTCTTGGAAAAAGATTCCTCACTTGAAGTGATTAATTTCTCCTGGGAAAGAACTTTTTCCTGTTTAAGCAGATAAACATAAAGCTGGGCAATCTCCAGGAGATAATTTGTTTCCTTGAAATCATAATTGTAATTTTTTTGCTGGACAAAAACTATCCTTGAAACATTTGGATTTTC
>CAZIZL010000069.1:0-2824 GCA_964543665.1 Candidatus Woesearchaeota archaeon
CGGTTTCTGAAAAAAATCCTGAAATTCCTCATCATTTATTTCTTCTTCTGAATCTTCAACTTTTTCTTCCAGGGATTTTTCTTCCTGAATAATTTCCTGGACTTTCTCTTTTTTCTTTTCTGATTTTTCTTTTTCTTCTTTTTTAGATTTGGATTTCTTATTAGTCTTTTCTTTTTTTGGCATTGATTATTCAAAGAACAGAAATATATAATTCTTTCTAGAAAGCATTTATTATCTTAGAAACCCCTGATCATTTCATTCGCAAATATTAATTAAGAGTTAATGAAACCCCTTTATGTTATAATATTAAACAATCTTGGGCATTATAATAAATTGCAGGATTTTACTGGGATAATTTTAGAATCATTAAACTTTCCTTATTGCAGGTTTTGCTTAAGTAAAACTTGCCATTCCATGAGCTTTTTTATAAACATCAAACAAATCCATTACATTATCTTTTGCAATTGCTGCAGCAAGGGGCCTTAAGTGTGTTGCTTCTATCCATGTGTCTTTTTTAAAGGGCTTTTCTTTTTCTTCTGGTTTTTTTTCTTTGGTCTCTTTGGGTTTTTCACTTTTGTCATAAATTCCAAAAAGAGCAAGAAAAGGATTGGACTGGTCATTTGTTTTTTTCTTTTCATCCTGAAGATTTTTTTCCTCAAGAAAAAAGTTGATTTCATTCTGCAGTTCATTTAGACTATCATCTGTTACTCCCTGGATTAATTTTAAAGCATCATTCAAATCTGAATCCTCAAGTTCTTTGTTTATCTTATCCAATTCATCTTCATTTAATGCATAAGCTTTGAAAGTTACATTTGCTTTTCCTCCAAATGTAAAATGAGACTGCTGGGAAACTCTCTGGGGAATTCCCCTAAAATTAAATTCAACAATAACACAGCTGTAATACTTTCTTTTCAGTGTCTTCAAGAAACTTTCTTTTGTGAATTCTCTTGGGAGTCTTCCTTCAAGAGCAGAATCTTTTATGTTTATTTCTCTTTTTCCCAGTAAAGCCAATTCAAGAACTATTGTGTTAAATGTTTTTACTAATGCAGGTTCTTTTCCTCCTTCTTTGCCTTCAAGTTCATAAGCTGTTCTTAAATAAGGTTTTGCCCATCTTGAATAAAGTTTCAGACTATTGACCTGACTTTTTAAATAAGTTTTTTCAAGCTCATATCTTTTTCTTAATTCCTGCCCAGACTGAACAACCCATACATTAAATTCATGCACTCTTGGAAGAAGAATTCTTTTTACCCTGTCATTTAAATCAAGTTTCTGAACTTCTTTTTCATCCTTGACAGCTAAAAATGCATCAATTAATGTGACAAATCCCCCCTGCCCCAATGCCATTGCTTTTATTGAAGAATTTCCTTTTTGGATGTCAACTTTATCCATCCATATTTGTTTTAAAGAAAGCATAGCTCCTTCCTGGTTCTTTTTTAAATCATCATAACTCTGAAGCCTTATTCTGAATTCCTTTAAATCATAAATTATGTTTAAGACACTCCTAAGAACAGTGTTTATGTCTCCCAGGATTTTTGATGCCTGATTTTGCATTATTGTTGCTCTTTGCCCTAATTCTGCAAAATGACCTGAGCCAGGAGAAGAGGAAAAATTATCCACTAATTTCTCAGTTTTAAATCCAAAATCATTCATTAAATCAAGAATATAAAAATAGACTGGTTCAAGAGTTTCAACAGCTGAATCATATCCGAGAGTATGGGATACATCAGGCCCTTTTTCTTTGTATTTTGGATTTATTTTTTCTATTATTTCGGATACAACTGATGCCATATTAAAATTAGGATTTTCCTATTTAAAAAATGTTTGATATTCTCCAGTTTAGAAATGCTTAAAAATAATCTTTGATTAGCTTTTTTATGGGATGGTTTAAAAGAGACAAGGTAGTGGATTTGACAGAAGAGTATATTCCTAGAAAAATAAAGTCAGTAAGCACTCCTCCTGCAGGCCAATCACAGACTTCTCCTGGAAACTTTTTTAATTTTTTTGGAAATTCAAATCCAGAGAATGCAAGTTCTTCCCAGACAAATGAGCAAAATAAAGGGCCTGATTCAATTAATCCTGATGAAAAAAGAAGGAGACTTGCAAAAAGATTAAAGGATATGACAGACAGGATAGAAGATTTATCCAATCAAATTTATCTTTTGCAGCAAAGATTTGAGGTTATTGAAAAGAAAATAAATGTAAATTCCTATGAATAAAACAAATATATTTTTTATTGTATTTTTAATTGCAGTTTTGCTTATTATTGTATTTGCTATTTTATCTATGGATAAGGATATTGTTTCTGGAGAAGAATCCCAAGAAGAGGATTTGGATGTGCAAAGCTGTGATTCGGATATGGATTGTTCTGATAAAAATGAGTGCACAATTGATGTATGCAATTCCAATGTCTGTTCTTTTGTTGGTGTTAAGCTTTGTTATCAAAATGACGGATGCTGTCCATCTGGATGCAATCCAAATAATGATAATGACTGCAGGTCTGAAGATTTAAGTTAAATTAATTAATTTTAAAAACTCAATCTCCTTTAATTATATCAATGGTGAAAAAGAGGTTTAATAAACGTGGTTTATCCACAATTGTTGCTACATTATTAATTCTTCTTCTTGTAATGGTTGCTGTTGGAATTATCTGGGTTGTTGTAAGAAATGTTATTCAGGGAGGAAGTGAACAAATTTCATTAGGGAAATTAACATTAGATTTGCAAATTGAGCAGGTTCAAAAAGTAGATGACAGTAATATTAATGTAAAAGTAAAAAGAAATGCAGGTGATGGAGAATTTGTTGGAATAAGTTTTATAATTGATGA
>CAZIZL010000070.1:0-2811 GCA_964543665.1 Candidatus Woesearchaeota archaeon
AACTCTTTCTTGCCATTTTTTTAATCTTAAGAACTTTCTTGTTTGTTTTGGCTCTAATCTGTAAATATCTGATATTTCCCCTACATTTGTAGTAAGTCCTTTATCAAATTTTTGTATAGAAATTGGGGCTCCCCCTCTTCCTTTTTTCTCTCCTTTGTCAAATTTGCCCTGTAAATCAATTCCAGTATCAACCATTTTCTCCTCGATAACAAGGCCACAATCATTGCAGATTACTTCACCAAGATGAGAATCGTAAGTTAAATTAATGCTTCCGCATTCAGGACATTTTCTTATTCCGGCCATTTTTAGAAGTTTATATTGAGAGTCTTAGGATTTAGTGTTAGGGTTTTTAAAGGTTTTGGATTTATAAAGCTTTCGGTATTTGTAGAAGATAATAGTAGTAAAAAACAATGCATTTTTATGGAAATGACCTGCATAATTCCAATGTTAGAGTTTGGTATTCTTCTTTATTAAGAGGTCTGAAATAATTTATAAATGCTTTACTGTGCTTATTTTTGTCCCCACTAAATTTTATTTTTCCTTTATATTTCTTTAAATTATCTCTTATTTCAGAGATTATCTCGAAATCCAGTTCAGGAGCATGTTTTAAATTCAGATTTTCTGCAATTTTCTTTGCAATTAATTCTAAATTATTTTCCTGCTCTTTTATTCCATATTTTTCAGCAAGGATATATTTTGTTATTAATTTTTCAGGAGAGGGATTTTGTTCTGGAATAATTTCTTTAAGAGAAGGGTTGTTTTGAAGTATTTCCTGGAGATGAGGATACTCTGGTGTTTCTTTGACATATACATTAAAAATTCTTTTTTCCATTCTTATATTATAATTAATTTGTTTTTAAGAATTATTGTCTAAACGAATAATGATTTACTCAATTAAAACCCCATTAATCATTCCTTCCTGTGTTGGGCGGTTGGTTACCTTTACTTTTCCAAGTTCAGTTTCCACAATTGTTCCTTTTGTCAATATATTCTGACGTGCCAAGAACCTGTTGGAAGGAGTTTCAAGAACATCTTTTATTTCAACTTTTTTTACTTTTTTGTTTTTATTTGTTACATTTATGAATTTTCCCCTTAATAAAAAAGTCTTTTTTCCCCCGCCTCTTATTCTTTTCTTCCTTCTTTTTTCTTCTTCAGATAATTTTACTATTCTTTTTTGCCCAGGCAGATTATACTTTTTTTTCTTCCTTCTTTTAATGTATCTTCCCCCTGAGATTTTTCTTCCTAGTTTCATATTAAGATAGTTGATTTTTTATTTATAAACTATTCGGTTTTTATTGTTGTTCTTATTCAAAGAAAAGTTTAAAAATGGATTTTCAATAAAGTGTTTATGGTTAATGGAATTGAAAGACCTTTGGATTTGCTAAACACTTCTAAAGGTAAAGAAGTTTTGGTGCATTTGAAAGGCGAAAAGTACTTTGTAGGAACTTTGCTTGCCTTTGACATCCACATCAATCTGGTGCTGGACAATGTCAAAGAAATGCATGAAGGTGAGGTAAAAAAAAGTCTTGGATTGACCTTTTTAAGAGGAGACACAATTATTTATATCTCTCCTGCTTCAACTGCACTAAAAAACTAAGAACTTAAGCGTTGAGCCTTTATTTTTCGCTGGGCAGTTTTCTCGGCGTCTTATAAATAGCCGGAGCTTTGGGAAATTTATTAAACTCTTTTTTCTTGTAATTTATATGACATCCAAAATAAAAATAACTTTTTTAGGAACTTCAGCACAAATTCCAAGTGCAAACAGAAATCATTCTTCAATTCTTCTTAATTATGAAGGAGAAAATATTCTGATAGATTGCGGGGAGGGAATTCAGAGGCAGTTTAGAATTGCAAAATTAAATCCCTGCAAAGTCACAAGAATTTTAATTACTCACTGGCATTCTGATCATGTTCTTGGAATTCCTGGTCTTTTGTCTACTTTAGCATTAAGCGGATATAATAAATCTCTTTATATTTATGGACCCAAAGGAACTAAAGAATTTATGAGAGATCTTTTGAAAGTTTTTAATTTTCAGAAAAAATATGAAATAATAGTGGAAGAAGTAGGTTCAGGAAAATTCTTCGAAACAAAGGATTTTTTTCTTGAGTCAGAGAAAATGTTTCACGGGATTCCTACAAATGCATACAATTTTGTGATTAAGGACAAATCAAGAATTGACAAGGGAAAACTAAAGAAATCCAAAATTCCTTTTGGGCCTTTATTAGGGAAATTAAAACAAGGCAAGGACATATTTTATGAAGGGAGGAAGTTTAAGGCAAAAGATTTTCTCTATGGAGAAAAAGGAAGAAAAATATCCATTGTTATGGATACTCTTATTAATGAGAAAATAAGTTTATTTGTGAAAGATTCTGATTTACTGATATGTGAGGCAAGTTTTGACAGTGAATTGGAAAAACAAGCAAAGGAGCATCTTCATTTAACAGCAAAACAATGCGGTGAAATAGCAAAAAAATCAAAATCAAAAAGATTAGTTCTTACTCATATCAGCCAGAGATATGAACAAAATCTGAAAAAGCTTTTGCAGGATGCAAAAAGGATTTTTAAAAATACTTCTATAGCAAGGGATTTTGAAGAAATAAATATAAAATAAAATGCCCCGGACAGGATTTTGCTCCCAACCCGTGAAATCTTCTTTAAACTCGCTTTTGTTTTTGCTCGTTTATTTGAAATTTCAGAGTTGCTCGACCTGCGAATTTTAAATCTTACTGAATTTAAGCAGGATTAAAATCCTGAGCATATTTTCAATGTGCAATGCCCCGGACAGGATTTGAACCTGCGACCTGGTACTT
>CAZIZL010000071.1:0-2724 GCA_964543665.1 Candidatus Woesearchaeota archaeon
ATATTTGGCCATCTTCTGCATAAATTCTGAACGCCATACAGCCCACATATCATAAAAGGAAATTAAAATCAATAATATAGTAACTGTCCATAAATTTAAGAGAGGAACAAAGACCGCAGCAATTCCCGGATAAATAACCAGTTCTGTAAGATTATGAATTAAAATATTCCTTCTGTAAACTTTTATCAGAGCAAAGGGAAGTGCAAAAAGAAGTGCAAAAAGAGAAATATATTTCTCTTGAGGTAAAATAGAACTCAGGAAAATTCCAAGTGCAATCAGGACAACTACAAAAAACCAGAGCCTCATAATAAAATCCAGCTTAAACCTGGTAAATAAAATCAAGAGGACAACTGCTATTATAAATGCAATAATTATAGAAGGGAAAAGAGAAGTATAAAAATCTGAATTATCCTGAATTTCAGGAGTTTCCATTCCATATGGAAGAGGATTTTCTGGATTTGAATAATGATTTACAACATATAACCCAATAAACTGGGTTACAAGAAACATTATCAAAAGTATTAATGTTATTTTAATATTGTGCTTCATTTTAATTCTCCTAATATTTCTTTAATCTTCCCGACAAAAAGTTTAGCATCTTTAAAGGCGATTAAGGCATCATTTTCTTGAGGTTTGTATTCAAAACCATACATTGCTTCATGCCTTTCAACTCTATATATATTTAACAAATTAATTATACTAAGAGAGATTTTATCTTTATACTTCTCTTTTAAGTAAATATAGAGTGCAAAATGGCTTTTTTCCTGTATTCCATCCTGATATAATAAAGCTCTTGCAGAATGAAACATTGCCATATACGAATTTAAAATTATGTAATTAAACAATTTAAATTTAAACAGAGAATTTGCTTCTTTTAGTGTTTCCTCTGAAAGTTCAATCGACCTTTTTGCTTTTCTAGGATCTGGAGATATATTTCTCAATAAACGATATTTAAAACAATCATCTATATTTTTTATTTCCATTTTAAGATATTAACGGCAAATCCCCATATAAAGATATTCCATGGATAATTACATCTGAATAAAAAGCATTATTGCTTTTATATTGTTTATGCCAGTCCCCCCAACTAAAAGAATGCAAGTTTATTTCTTTTTTAAGCTTCTTTTCATATTCAGATAAATCTAAATCTTTTTTTGCTCCTATAATTACTAAATCAATATCGCTGTTATTATCATCTTCTGCCCTTGCTACTGAACCAAATAAAACAATTGATGAAATTTTCTGGCTTTCCTTATAAAAATAATCTAATAAACCAGATTTAGATATTAAAGAAATACTATAGACCAATTTTAATTTTCTAAATAAAATATTCTGCATGTTTGCTTTTAAATACCTCAAATTTGCTCTTTTATCCTCCAAAATTAATTTATTTTTTATTAAATAATCTACATAAATTTTTGTTGCATACGGGCTTAATTTTAATCTTCTGGATAAATCCCTTAAATGAATTTCAATATAAGGATTTTTAAAAAAAAATTCAATTAAACTTTTTATTTTTTCAAATTCCATATAATGTTTTTATTTTTTAACTTTATAAATATATTGTTTTTTATAAAAAACAAATGTTTTTGTTTTTAATCTTAACTTTAGTTTATATCACTTAACATAATTATCTCAATCTTATAATTTCAAGATTTCTTGGAACAGTTGTTTCAATTCTGTTAAGTTTATAGAGTGCAGAGGCTAAATCCAGGGATTTTGAAACTTCTCCGTGATTTACTATTATTCTTTTTGGTTTTGGACGCATATTATTAAAAAAAGAAATTAATTCATTTCTTCCTGAATGAGGAGACAATCCATTTAATAATTCAACTCTCATATTTACTTTTATCTCCTGCATTCCCTTTTCTGATTCAGCCAGAATAACTTTTTCTCCTTCCTGAAGTTTTCTTCCTAAAGAGCCAGGACCCTGATAACAGCTTAAAATTAAAAGATTATTAGGATTATCTGCGAAATTCTTGAAATATTCCAAAGAAGCTCCTCCAACAAGCATACCAGAAGTTGCAATAACTATGCAAGGTCCTCCCTCTACAACCAGTTTTCTTTCCTGAGGAGAACCCACTCTTGAAAATATTTCTGAAACAAAAGGATTTTTATCCTGAAATATTAAGGAACGGATATTATTGCTTAAGAAATCAGGATAAGCAGTATGAATTGCATTAATATCCCAAATCATACCATCTATAT
Source organism: Candidatus Woesearchaeota archaeon (assembly GCA_964543665.1). Classification (GTDB taxonomy): domain Archaea; phylum Nanobdellota; class Nanobdellia; order Pacearchaeales; family GW2011-AR1; genus MWBV01. The sequence continues at coordinate 2,209 of CAZIZL010000071.1, forward strand.
ACATTGGTATTTTTGGAAGCTCTCCTAATCTTATTGCTTCTTCTACTCTTAAAAGAGTTTCCTGAGCATGCCCTAAACCTAACTCAGGAAGCAAAACTTTCCCCCCTTTTTCAATTGTCTCTTTAACCATATCTATAAATTTTTTTTCTGTTTCTCTTCTGGGAGGAAGAATATCGTCTTTTCCTCCATAAGTGGATTCTATTTGTACAGATTCCAATCGGGGGAATTTGTTAACAGCAGGATCTAACAATCTAGTTTTTCCGAATTTTGTGTCGGCAGAATAAACAGGCAAATACTGTGCTTTACCATTTCCTGTATGTCCTTTGAGCTAAAAAGAGGAGTCGCTGCCTGTTTATATGCAACACCTATAAAATCCAATGCAAGAAGAGCAGATATATCTCTTGTTGGAACAGTCATATAAACCGGCCCTCTGTAACCCATTTTGTAAAGATAAGGAAGCAATCCCGAATGATCCAAATGAGCATGACTTAGAATGACTGCATCTAATTTTGAAAT
>CAZIZL010000072.1:0-2711 GCA_964543665.1 Candidatus Woesearchaeota archaeon
CTGCATTATAAACATTCTTACAAAAACCTGCTTTCTCAAGAACATCAAGGAAAGTCTTTCCTGATACAGAATAATCATGAGAACCTGCAATTATAAAACATGGGATATTTACATCTTTTATTCTCTTAAACTGGGCAAAAGTGTCTTTTAGGACTTCTATTGGAGGATATGCAGAATCAAATAAATCCCCTGCAAACAAAATAAAATCCAGTTTGGAATTTATGCAAATATCAACAGCCCTTTTAAAAGATTCAAAATTCAAATCCTGCATCTGCTGCTGTTTCCATCCTCCTAAATGTACATCTGCAATATGCGCGAATTTAACCATTGAAAACAACCTCCAGGTTTTTTTCTATTTTCCACTCTGCACTGAGGGGCAATTTCCAAACACCTCGACGAAATTGCATTTTCCACTCTGCACTGAGGGGCGATTTTTTAAATTGCCTCTGATGAAAATCGCATAAAGAAAACAACACTATGTTCTTTTCTATTTTCCACTTGGTATTGAAGGGAAATTTCTTCCTACACCTTGATTGAAATTTCATTTTAGACATTTTACTTATTAATACAAAAAAGTTTATAACATCCCAAAACTCTCTCTATATATAAAATTAATTGTATTAAAATGAGGTATAATATTGTTATTGGTGGTGAAGCTGGACAGGGGCCGAATATTTTAACCCAAGTTATAGGGGAAGCACTGGTCAAAAAAGGAAATTATGTGTTTTATTCAAGAGATTACCAATCCCTAATCAGGGGGGGACACAATTTTAATATACTCACTTTCTCAGAAAAACCTGTTTACAGCAATGATTCTAAAATAGACATTCTCGTTTGTCTTGATGATAAAACAGAAGAAATACATAAGAAAAACATGAAAAAAGAGGGAATAATACTCAAAGGAAGAAAAGACAATATGTACTATGCAGGAAGAATCTTTAAATTATTTTGCCTGGATTTTAAACTTCTTGAGGAGATATTAAAGGATATTGGAAGCAGACTTAAAGAAAATCTTGAAGAAGCAAAAGAAGGATATGAAGAAGAGAAAAATCTTTTATGCAAAATAAAAAAACAAGAGGGGAATTTTAAATTTATGAACGGTAATCAGGGAATTTCAAATGGAGCAATAAAATCAGGAATAGATATTTATTATGCCTACCCTATGACTCCTGCAACTCCTGTGATGAATGAACTTGCTGAAAAACAAAAGCAGAATAATCTTTTAGTTATTGAACTTGAAAATGAGATTGCTGTTGTAAATGCAGGAATTGGAAGTTCAATAACAGGCTCTAAAGTAATGGTTGGAACTTCTGGAGGGGGATTTGATTTAATGACAGAGGGATTGAGTTTAACAGGAATTGCAGAAGTTCCGCTAGTTTTTTATTTGTCCCAAAGACCTGGCCCTGGAACAGGTGTTGCAACCTATACTGGACAGGGAGATTTAAATGACGCAAGACATTCAGGGCATGGAGAATTTTCAAGGATTATCCTGGCTCCAGGAGACCCAAAAGAAGCAGAAGAGTTAACTAATCTTGCTTTTTACTTTTCAGAGAAATTTCAAATCCCTTCAATACTTATTGGAGATAAGCATCTTGCTGAGAGTTTTTATACTCTTTCTGAAAATTCAAAGTTCCTTGAAGTAAAAAAATCCAGTGAACTTGGAAGATATAACAGTTATGAAAAAGATGAAATTGGAAGTGCAACAGAGAATGCAGAGATTATAAAAAAAAATGTTGAGGAAAGAAAAGAAAAAAGAAACAAAATAAAAAAAGAATCTGAAAAATATCAAGGCAATAGAATTTATGGGAATAAAAATTCAAAAAATCTTATTGTTTCCTGGGGTTCAACAAAGGGGGCTATTCTTGATTCTATTGGCGGAATGAATTGCGGATTTTTGCAAATATTATATATTGAACCTTTTCCTGAAAGCATAAAAAAAGAGATTAAAGGAAAAAATTTAATTTTAATTGAGAATAACTCAACAGGGCAATTGGGGGATTTAATTGCAGAAAAAACAGGGATTTTTATTGATAATAAAAACAAGATTTTAAGATATGATGGAAGACCTTTTTTTGCAGACGAATTAAAAAAGGAGATTGAAAAGAGGTTAAAATGAAATTCCACACAAAAAAACAGCTTATCTGGATTTTCTGGACTACAATAATAATTGGAATTGGATTGGGCTTGTTCAAATACCTCCCAATGTATGTCTATGGAAAAGATATTCTATTTGATGCCTCCTCACATATGGTCTGGACAAGCTGGGGGCTTTATGTTATATGGTTTTTCGTTGACCAGAATAAAAAACTGAGAATACCTTATTTAATCTTCTCTGCAGTTGTTTTAACAATAATGGGAATACAAAGAATCATTTCCCATAATCATAATGAAGTTGGAGTTATGCTTGGATTGGGAATTGCAGGAATTGCAATAATAATTCCTAGATTAAAGGAATTTCTAAAGGGGGTTAAATTTTAAGATGGTAAATCTTTCAACTCCAACAAAGATAACCTGGTGTCCTGGTTGCTGGAATTTTCAGGTTCTTGCGGGTGTAAAAAAATATCTTGAAAAGAACATAAAATCTGAAGCAGAAAGAAAAAAATATGCAATTGTTGCAGGAATTGGATGCCATGCTAAATTATATGATTATCTGAATATAAATGGAATAAATACCCTGCATGGAAGAGTTCTTCCAACTATGCTTGGAATGA
>CAZIZL010000073.1:0-1440 GCA_964543665.1 Candidatus Woesearchaeota archaeon
TTGACCAAAAAGGATTAAAGCAAACACACACATCTGTCAAAAAAATAGTTGAAAGGCTTCACGAATTAGGATTTAATATAAAAGAAAAAGCAGATTATCTGATATTAAATGCAGGAGATGTCGGATTCAGGGAGCTTTACAAATTAAAAGAAAAACTAAAAGAGGTTGCAATTTCAGGAATAAAGGGAATTGAACAGATTTTAGTTGTTAAAAGAGAAAGGGATTTTGTAATAGTCACTCTTGGAACTAACTTAAAGGAGGTTTTAAAATTAAAGGAGGTTAATAAAGAGAGAACAATCTCAAATGATTTTTATGAAGTTGCTGATATTTTTGGAATTGAAGTTGCGAGAGAGTTATTGATTAACGAAATAAAGGAAGTCCTTAAGACGCAGGGACTTGATATTGATATAAGGCATTTAAAGCTCGTCGCTGATGCAATGACTAATTCAGGGGAAATAAAAGGGGTCACAAGAATGGGAATTATTGCGCAGAAATCATCCATACTTGCAAGAGCAACTTTTGAAACTCCTGTCAAACAATTTGTAAAAGCAACTGTCAAGGGGAGCAAAGATAAATTGCTGAGCGTCATTGAAAATATAATTCTTAATCAGCCAGTTCCTGTTGGAACAGGATTGCCGGGATTATTGGTTAAAGTAATCGGACCATTGACAAAAAAAGAATCTGATAAAAAAACAGCTGATCCAAAAATTATTGAGAGGGTAAATAAATAACAAAAGTTTATAAAACAAATTTCTCTAAAACTTTAGTAGCAAAATGGTAAATACAATTGATATGAGGGATTTAAGATATCTGAATTTATTTGAGAGGATAACAAATATAAGAACAAGATATTGCTTTGAATATAACAATACAATAATTTTCTGCATCCCCGGAAAATTAATTTCAAAGGCTCTTGGACCAAATGCAAGGAATATCAGAAGAATCAGCGAGATTCTGAGAAAGAGGGTAAAAATAATCTTTCTTCCCAGGAATTTAAGCGATGCAAGAAATTTTATCGGTTCAATTGTAAGCCCTGTTATGTTCAAGGATTTAGAAATAACTCCTGAAGAGATAATTCTTACAGCAGGTTCACAAAGCAAGGCCGCATTAATTGGAAGAAACAGAAGAAGACTTCTTGAGATGCAGAAGATAGTCAGAAACTTTTTCAAAAGAGATTTTAAAATTGTTTAAAGTATATTTTAGATAAGAATTATATTTTTATACTCCTTGAAGTAATTTTATTTATGAATTTGGAGAAAATAAGCAGAAAATCATTAAAAATTTATGAATTGTTTGGTAAAGATGACAATCAGGATTTTTATGCAATACATACATTAGATAAATTGTATTTAGATATTTATAAAAATGAAATAAAAGATTTGAAAAAGATTAAACCATATTTGAGTAGCTTTACAATACACCCCTATCTATTCTTAAAAA
>CAZIZL010000073.1:1450-1895 GCA_964543665.1 Candidatus Woesearchaeota archaeon
TGGATAATAGAGAAAGCGAAATAATCAAGTTAATTTCACAAAATATACTAAATCTTTGGAAAAATGGAAAATTTAATTCAAATGTTATCCAAAAATTAGAAAATCCCCCAAGCAATAAAAAATTTATGAAACATCTGCTTTCTGCGATAACTTCAGAAAGAAGCAATGAAAGATTTCATGAAAAAGAAAAAGCAAAAAAATTGTTCTTTTTATATGGAGAAAAAAAACATCTGAAATTAATGATGGAAGATTTAGAATTGCATGCTGATTTATACAATGGGTTTGGGCATTCTGAAGGTTCTGATGATGATTAATCCTTTTAATTAATAAGCAAAACTTTTTAAACTAATTTCCTAATTAATTTATATTCACAATGGGATTAAAAAGTGCTCTAAAAAAAGCAAAAGACAGAAAGAAGTTCCGATGGAAAGACAGGCATTACAAA
>CAZIZL010000073.1:1905-2700 GCA_964543665.1 Candidatus Woesearchaeota archaeon
TAATCAGGCAAAGGGAATTGTATTGGCTAAAGTTCAGAAAGAAGCAAAGCAGCCAAATTCAGCAATGAGAAAATGCTGCAAAGTTCAGCTTACAAAAAATGGAAGAAGTGTGACTGCATTTATTCCTGGAAATCTTGCACAGAAGTTTATTGATGAACACGATGAAGTCATGATTGAAAGAATTGGGGGGAAACAGGGGCGTTCAAAAGGGGATATTCCCGGAGTAAGATATCAGGTAATTAAAGTAAATGACCAGCCATTGCACAGATTATGGCAAGGGTTCATTGAAAAGGGTAGAAGATAAAATGGAAAAAATTATTTGCAATTTTTTCTGCGATTGCCCAAGCGTGGTCAATCGAAAGGGTAGAAGATAATGGAACAAACATTAGAAATCAAAGCAACCGGTGGAAAATTATTTTGGGAAAATAAAAAACCTAAATTAAACTTAACACTTTTAGAAAAAACGAGAGTTGAGATATCAACACAAAAAGATTATGATGAATTAATGCAGGTTTATGAAGCAGGCGGGTGGAGATGGATAACCAGTGGTTTGCCAACTTCTTATAATCATTTGGCAGAAGATAAAGAAAAAATTTACCTTGATGCAGGAAGTTCTCATTTTTGGAATTTTAAGGAATTCTTTGAATATAGTTATGAAGAAGATAATGATCACCATGCGATTCCAATAAAAAATTTTTATGAAATACAAAAAATAGCTCCTGGAGATTTACTTAAGTTAAATGAATATTTTGAAAAAAATTTGAAAAAAGGATATCCTTCTGACTCTCTTAAATG
>CAZIZL010000074.1:0-2687 GCA_964543665.1 Candidatus Woesearchaeota archaeon
CATATAAATTTATTAGAAAGAGTTCTTTTAAAAACTTAAGGTTTAGAATTAATTTACAGCAAGTTCCTGCCTTGCTTTTTCTTCCTGTCTTTTCATCCTTGAAATTAATCCAGCTATTCGGTTTCTCAGTCTTTTGCTTGGCATTGTATTTCCAAGTATTGCTTTATTTTTTTCGAAATCTTTATTGAAATTTAAACCTTCTTTTATTAAAACCGAGGAGGCTTTTCGCATCATCTTTGATTTTATCTTTCCCATATTAAAATCATATAAAATTTGTTTTTAAAGGTTTTGCTTGCAAAAACAGAAATTATTTAAACTTCAGGCACCTGAAAAAGATATGAGTTTGCTGATTTGTTTTAAGAATTCTAAAATCACATCAGTGTCAACTCTGTTTAAAGTCCAGTATTAAAGTAATGCCGGGCTTTGATTTTTTCTGAATAACTAAAGATGACGATTGAGGCTCGGTTACTGGACTGTTAATTAAATTTGGAGGAAAAAAATGGAAAAAACAAATCTATATTTGCCGAGATATCTTCCACTACCTGCTGGAAGTGAGTTTGCAAGAGCATATTTCAATGAAGAAGAAATTGATAGTGCAGAACAACAAGGGTTAGAAGAGATAATTGGATTAATTGAAGAAGATTAATTTTCATTTATTTTATTTATTTCAGACAGGTTTTTTATTGCTTCAATAAAATTTGTGGTTTTTTTAGAAGGTTCCCCAAGACTTAGTATGGAGTATCTTAAATTTAATTCTGAGGATTTTTTATTAGCCTTGATTAAGTCTAGTTCTGAGATTTTCTTTTTATTATATGCAAACAGGAGCTTTTCTTCCTGATTTTCTTTTATTCTTAAGATTAAATCATTTTTATTGAAATTTTCTATGTCTAATATTTCAATTTGTTTTTTTGTCAGAATATCTTTTACTTTATTAAAAAAATTCTCATTCTTTTTTTTAGAAGTTTTTTTCTGAATATTTTTGCTTTTTATTATCTTTTTTTTAGCTATTTTCTTTATTTCTGCTTTTTCAAATATATTCAATACAGGGTGTTTTTCTTCCTTTGTTTTGATATCTTCTACTTTGATATCTTTGATAATTTTCTCGCTTATTTGCCTTTCCTCACTATCAAAAGCTTTTTGTTTTGCTTCAATATACCTGTGTTCTTCTATAGGCTTTATTTCTGATTTAAATTCTGATTCAGGTATTGTAAAATATCTCCAGAATATCTCTTCATTTCTCTTAAAGGGTATTGCAAAATCCCGAATTGAACGCAATGCAACCCTGGTTGCAGGTTCCTGTTCAGAATCTTTCAGAAATCCTTTTTCTTTTAATAAAATAAATGCATCTTTTTCCCTGCTTTTTAAGTGACTGGAATATTTTTCCAAATTAGGTTCATGTCCGGGTATAAAATAAATTGGGGAATTTCCAACCTTCATAAAACTTATTTTTATCTCTTTTTCTGATAAAAGCTCTGAGAGAAATGCAGAAGAGAACAGCATGCTCAATCCAGTTTCATTTGCTATATGAACCGGCAAAAGAGGACCCCTTATTCTTAAGATTGATAATATCTTTTCCCTCATCTGGAAAGCATCTGAATTAGGCATTTCCTAAGAAGAGAACCAAAGATTATAAAGATTTTTATGTTTTAATCCAGCTTACTTCATAATAAGAAACAGAAGATTCTTCATCAAGTATTGCAATAAGAAGATTCTTTTTTGTTGAATGAGCAACTCTGTTTTTTGCAGAAAATTCATGCCACTTAAGGTTTTTTGATTCATGTTCAACAAAAACAATCCATTTTGCATGCTCTTCATTGGGTGTTTTTCCCTTGTCGTAAACCCTGAAATCAGCCCCGAATTTTAAGGCGGTTTTTACAATATACCCTTTTTCTCTTAAATCTTTAAAAACAGGATATTTTAAATTAATTCTGGTGTCAGATTTTTTTAATTTATTCATTAATTCCTCAAAACTTAATTTTTTATTTTTCTGAAAAACTTCTATTTTTCTTTTTTCAAGCAAATAAAGAGCTTCTGTCAGAGAATATTGTATTTTCCAGCTTACAGGCTCTCCAAAATAAGATTTTTTATAAAGGGAAAAAGCTTCTGCATTATTTGTTGAGAGATTATTTCCTATTAATTGAACCTGTATTTTATCCATTAGTCTAGTTGTTCAGGGGAATATTTAAAAGTTTGGAAGAGTTTGTTTTAATATGAAATATGATAAAGAAAAAAGAGAGATCATATTGGATAAGGAATCGAATAAGATATAAGTTTACTTTTGATTTTGTCAGGATTCTTGAGAAATATGCGGATTATGCGATAATTTCAGGTTATATTTCTATTTTATTAGGAAGATCAAGAGCTACAGAGGATGTTGATATTTTTATAAAAAGAATATCAAAAGATAAATTTAAGGATATGTATGAAGAATTAGTTAAAGGAGGTTTTTGGTGTTTAAATTCAGATAACGAGAATACTATTTTTGATTATATTAATGAAAGAGTAGCTATTAGGTTTGCTAAGGGAAAAATTCCTCTCCCAAATATTAAAGTTAAATTTCCTAAAGATGAGTTAGATGAAGATGTCTTTAATGATCTTTTAACTGTTAAACTTCCTGTTGGAGAAATGAAGATATCTTCTTTAGAAAGGCACATTGCATTTAAAAGATACTTCTTGGGGGGATGAGA
>CAZIZL010000075.1:0-1687 GCA_964543665.1 Candidatus Woesearchaeota archaeon
TTCTTTGTCTTCTTCAGAAGATAATTTCTCAAGTTCAATTATATATCCATATCCTTTTGTATAATCAAGACATACTTTTATTCCATTCCAATCAAATTGATTTCTTTTTCTCAGCCATTTTATTTCAACATTATGTCCTAAAGCATTAAATAATTTTTCAAGATTTTCAAAATTATCATTTTGAGTAAAAATTTCTATTTCTTCTCTTGCATCATCGTGAATTTTTCCTTTTTTAAGCCAGATTTTTGAGCCTTTGTTGTTTTTTTGAATTCGTAAATCCTGCTCGCAGTCAAAATAATGGGTTTCCTGAAAATCTTCTTTTACAAATTTAGAGTTTTTATTGAAAAACTCCATAAGTTCATCATATTTTTCTTTGGATATGAATGAACGTATTTCTACTTCTATGTTTTTTTCTGTCATCTCATTACATCTCCATCCCATTCCATGCTATTAATTTCTCTCTTTGGTGCTTCTCTGATTTGCTTATTCTTAAATCCATTTTCTCCAACAAGGCTATCAAGATACTCAAGTGAGTGATGTGTATGATATGTTTCAATTGGCCTATTTCTTATTTCACATCTTCTTATTTTTTCTTTTTTAACTAGATATTTGAATGCAATGCCCCAACCGCATAAATCATGGTTATTCATATTTCTGTGAAAATCACAAGTATTGCAATCTTTTGTAAGATGAATTAATTCTCCATCCCATCTTTGATATTTTCTTTTTGGAATTGGATTCTCCATTTTACTCCTTTACCCGCGACTTCGCACGAGTAATTGATATTTTAATTTTCTCTCTACCACGAAATCGCTCGCCCAAACCCTGCAAGTATTTTTTCATATTATTCTTTTCCTAGTCCGGCTAGCACGAATGAAGCAAGAAGAGCCTGAAGTTGTATGAAAGGGTCAGAACCCTCCACAATCCTGAATTCTGTTTCACCTGTTTTTTCAGTTAATCTGACTTTTAATTCAGGTTCAACAGGAAGATTCCAGATTTCTTTTTGAATTGCTTTTATAACATCCTGCCCTGAAATTGATTCCTTAAGCATAACATCAAGGAGTTTCTCCCTTGCTCTTTGAAAATCCCCTGCAAGAGCATAATCCAGAACAACTTTGATGTCTTTTGGCTTTGCATTTGAGATTATTGTTGAGACAAGTTCAGGAGTTATGTTAGGGGAAATAGAAGCAGTTGCCTGAAGCAGATTGGTTGCTCTTCTGCAGTCTCCTTCACTTCCTTCATAGATTATCTCAATTGCTTCTGATTTTATTGTAAGATTTTCTCTTTTTATTATTTCCATAAGATATTTTTCAATATCTTTTTTTTCCAGAAGCTTGAATCTGAAAATAGCGCAACGCGACTGAATAGGATCAATAATTTTGCTTGAATAATTGCAGGAAAGTATGAATCTGCAGGTTGCTGAATAATTTTCCATTGTTCTTCTTAAGGCCTGCTGTGCTTCTGGTGTAAGTGCATCTGCTTCATCAAGGAAGATTATTTTAAACGGGACTTTTCCAAGAGATTTTGTTCTTGCGAAATTCTTTACTTTTTCCCTTACAATATTTATTCCTCTCTCATCAGAAGCATTTAATTCCAGATAATTTTCCCTCCAGTTTGCTCCATAAAGCTCTTTTACCACTATAAGTGCAAGAGTGGATTTTCCTGTTCCTGCTGGTCCTGCAAAGAG
>CAZIZL010000075.1:1697-2657 GCA_964543665.1 Candidatus Woesearchaeota archaeon
ATGAGGAATATTAAGGGAATTTGTAAGGGATTCAACTCTTTTAACAATCTCATCCTGGCCAACAAGCTCATGAAATTTAGATGGCCTGTATTTTTCTGTCCAGATAGAGCTCATCATAAGCTAAAATACTTAATTTGGTTAATAAAGGTTATTGTGATAAAAAAGAGGTATTACTTTTTAAGGGGATATTGTTTTATTATCTCCCTTATTTTGTCTGGAAAACTTCCTTGTTTTGCTCCCAAAAGCTTTTCTAAATCATTTATCAGGTTTTTTCTTTGTTCTATTTCCTCTTTAAGTTTCTTTTTATGATCTATTTTGGTATATTCAATATTATCAAGAGCATCAATCAAATCTTCCCCCTCAATAATCATATTTGAAATTTCTATTCCTGCACTTCCTGAATCATTTTTTATATATTGTTCTATTAAATCTGCTAATTTATTTGTATCATATTTTCTTGATTCTACCATGGGATTTTACTTAATTTATGCTTTTTAATTACTGCTGTTTTGTAAAATATATTTAGAATTAGATCAATTATTTGTTTCTTGCTCTAGGAATTTTACTTGTAAAATTACTTGCTTCTAGCCCTTCTTTGTTTTCTCTTACGCTTTTCTTTTCTGAGCCTTTTTCTCTGCCATTTCCATCTCATCTGGCCGTCTTTTTTCCATCTTCTGCTTGAACGTTTCATATTAGACTTTTAGAGAAATTGCTTTTTAAAGTTTTTGTATGTTTAATTAGAAAACTTTCGATACTCTCTGAATATTTCATTTCCTTTTTCTGTTGGTGTAATTGTGCATTGTTCACAAAGCATTTCTGGATTTTTATTTTCTCCCCCCAATATTTTGTAATATCCTAATTTAACAGGAAGGTAATTTTGTAGGTCTTTCAAGAGGAATGTCCCTTTTTCACTTTCAAGGTGCAGATTAAAATTAAGGTTGCATAATATTATCCTTAAAT
>CAZIZL010000076.1:0-2604 GCA_964543665.1 Candidatus Woesearchaeota archaeon
ATCTATTGTAGTTGGTACACGCCCTGACCCGGCATCAAGCCGGGGAATCGAATTGTTCCGAACCAAAAGTTCGGATTCTCTCAATACGCCCCGGCCGAGATTCGAACTCGGGTTACCACCGTTCTCCAAAGAGGTTGTGTTGAGACACTAGACTTCCTCTCTCATCGAGATTTCATCACCTCAAGGTCTTTTCAGCATCTTAAGAAATTTCCATGGACGCTTAATTTGAGAGGGTGGCGTACTTGGCCTCTATACGATCGGGGCTTATTCACCAAACCTATTAAGTATTAAAGCTTAAAAAGATTATCTTACTTTAAAAGAGATAATAAAACCCAAAAGAGTAAAGATTATGAAAACAATTCTCGCATTTAATGTTGGAAGTTCGAGCATAAAATACAGTTTATTTGAAAATTTAAATAAAACAGAATCAGGAGAAAATGAAAGATTAAAATCCAAAGAAGATTATAAAAAAGCAATTAATAAAATTCTTAAGAAATTTGAGAATAAGAAAATAGATTTAATAGTCCATAGAGTTGTTCATGGAGGAGAATTAAAAAAACCCTCAAAAATAACTTCTGCTATAAAAAAGCAAATAAGAAGATTTTCAGAATTTGCACCATTGCATAATCCTAAACAATTAATGGTAATTGAATTGTGTGAAAAATTCAAGAAAACCCAGTATGCTGTATTTGACACAATGTTTTTTGCACATCTGCCTGAAGTTGCGAGAAATTATGCGATTCCAAAAGAAATAACAAAAAAATACAAAATAAAGAGATATGGATTCCATGGATTATCTCACAAGTTTGTTTCAAAAGGATTGAAAGGAAGAACAATCACCTGTCATTTAGGCTCTGGTTCAAGCATTGCAGCAATAAAAGATGGAAAACCCCTGGACACAAGCATGGGAATTACTCCTCTTGAAGGAATTATGATGGGAACAAGACCAGGAAGCATTGATCCTGGAATAATCCTCTTTTTGCAAAAAAAAGGGTATAATGCAGAGGATATCTTAACAAATAAATCAGGATTAAAAGGAATATCAGGATATAGTGATTTCAGGGACATCCTAAAAAATAAAAAAAAGAATAAAAACTGCAAATTAGCTTATGATTTGTTTATTTATAGGATAATAAAAGTAATTGGTTCTTATATTCCTGCTTTAGGTGGGATTGATAATCTTGTTTTCACAGCAGCAATAGGTGAAAATGTTCCTGAATTAAGAAGAGACATATGCAATAGCTTAAAATATTTAGGATTAAGATTAGACAATAAGCAAAATAAAAAGAATTCAGAAATCATATCATTAAAAAATTCAAAAATAAAGGTTTATGTAAGAAAAACAAATGAAGAGCAAATGGCAGTTGAAGAGGTGCTGAAGATTTTGAAATGAACAGGCAAATTCCAGTGGAAATATCAGCAAGACATGTTCACTTATCTAAAAAAGATTTTGAAGCATTGTTTGGAAAAGGTAATAATCTGCATTTATTAAAAGATCTCTCGCAAAAAGGAGAGTTTGCATCAAAGGAAACTCTTGATTTAATTAATGGAAAAAATAAAATAAAAAATATCAGGGTTGTTGGTCCATTTAGGAAAAATTCACAAATTGAAATTTCCCTTACAGATGTTTATTCTCTTAAATTAAATCCTCTGCCAGAATTAAAAATCTCAGGGGATATTTCAGGAACAACAAAGATACTTGTTAAAGGTCCTAAAAGAAATCTAAAGTTATCAGCAATAATTGCAAAAAGGCATCTTCATTGTTCTGAACAAGATGCCAAAAAATTAAATTTAAAGAATAATCAAATAATTAAAATAAAAATACAAGGAAAAAGAGGATTAATTTTTGATAATATAATTGTGAGAATAAAGCCTAATTTTAGAACATCTTTGCATCTTGATACAGACGAAGCAAATGCAGCTGGAATTTCTGGAAAAACTTTTGGAGAGATAGTGAGATGAACAGTAGAGGGAATATAGAAAAAATAATGAATATTCTAAAAGCAAAATATCCCTCAAATGAAAAAACTACCCTAAACAGAATGAGAACAAAACCAGATGCATTCAAGATTTTGATTTCCTGCTTGCTTTCTCTGAGAGCAAGAGATGAAAATACTGAAAAGGTTTCAAGGCAGTTATTTGAAGTTGCAAATACCCCGGAACAAATTGTAAAAATACCTCTTAAAAAACTTGAAAAATTAATTTATTCTTCAGGACATTACAAAAAGAAATCTCAAGTTTTAAAGCATGTCTCAAATGAATTAATAAATAGATTTCATTCCAAGGTTCCTGATAAAAAAGAAGAGCTCTTGAGCATAAAAGGAATTGGCCCAAAAACAGCAAATATTGTCTTAGCATTTGCATATAATCAGCAAGTTATACCTGTGGATGTGCACGTTCATGTCATAGCAAATAGACTTGGATGGGTTAAAGCAAATACCCCTGAAAAAACAGAAAAAGAACTTGAAAAAGTTCTGCCAAAAGAATATTGGGCAGATGTAAATGCAATATTAGTACAATTTGGTAGGGAGACTTGTGTAACTTTGTCCCCAAAATGTTCAATCTGCCCGATAAATAAATACTGCAAAAGAATTGGGGTTAATA
>CAZIZL010000077.1:0-2562 GCA_964543665.1 Candidatus Woesearchaeota archaeon
GCTCTACAAATGCAGCCAAGAATATAGGAAGAAAAAATGGGAAAAAGCCAAAACCAGTTGATTTTATCTTCACACCATATCTTCTCATAAAAATTCCATGTGCAAATTCATGGGTTATTGCAATTATTGCAAGGATAATTATCCAGTAAGTAAAATAAAAAGGGGGCAGGAAATCCAGTTTAAATGCCTGGGGAAGATAAGGAATCAGAGGAGTGATAGGAGGAACTTTTATTGCCCTGACAACAGAAGGGTAGGCTGTGTATAGATAAATTATTTTCCCAAATAAGTAAAGCATGGAAATCATCAGGATATAACCCACAGTTATAGAGATATAACTGAAAAATTTAAGAGTTTTTTTGTATTTTTTCCCGACATTGTCAATTAGCTTCATTCCCCAGCTTGTTTTATACAAAAACAAAAGCCCTTCTTTTTTCAGATTTCTTCTGTTAAAATAAAGAAATGATGAAATGAAAATTACAAATATTACCAAGAATGCAATATCATAAATTATAAAATTCATTTTACCTCTTGATTTTTAGCCAAATTAGGTTTAAAAGAGTAATGGTTATTTTAATTATTTGCTTTTCTTCAGCGGCCTGAATGCTCTTTTTCCGCATTTTCTGCACTTGACTTTTCCTTTAAGGACTTTTTGAATTTCTGATTTCATCTTTGTCTTGCAGTTTTTGCAGACAAACTTATTCTTAAAAAGTCTGTTTTGTGCTTCTGGAATTTTTGCCATTTTCAGTGTTTGCTAAAATTAAAGCAAATAAATTTTAATTTAATTTCTGGAATTTTTGCCATTTTATAATCTTCTCTTAACTATTTTATCACCCTCGATATCCCAATATTCGCAGTTTCCTCCTTCTTCAAGTTCTTCAAAAACTTCTTCATTTGGGCAGGGCACTTCTATTGTTTCAAAATTTTCAAGGTCCATTAAACTTGCTTTCCCCTCTGCCTTTGATAAAATCTGAGCTTTTCGTTTTTCAACATTCGGAACTTCTAATCTTTCATGTCCCGGGACAACAAAAACCTTCTTTGATCCTGTTATTATACCAACAGCTTCAATTCTGCATTTAGCATGTCCATGTTTCCCTGTCTTTGAAATATCTATACTTTTAACAGTGCAGGGTATTCCATCAACAAGAATATTTGTTCCAACCTTTACTTCTGTTGCATCAATAATTTTTAACACCATAACTTAAACAAAAAAAATACATTTATAAACGTTTTTACTTAAGAAATTCCATGCCTTTGCAAAAAAATGATTTTATAGAAATGGAGTTCACAGGGAAAATAAAGGATGGAAGTGTTTTTGATTCAAATATAAAGGAAGATTTGGAAAAGCTTCATGAAGGTCACGATCATCCTGTTGAAACAAAGCCTCTTATATTTCCTCTTGGACAGAGAATGTTTCTTGAGGGAATTGATAATTTTTTAATTGGAAAGGATATTGGAGAATATGAAATTGAACTTTCCCCTGAAAAAGCTTTTGGAAGGAGAAATCCCAATTTAATTCAAAGAATGCCAATGAAAGTGTTTATTGAGCACAAAATAAATCCCCTCCCAGGAGCAGTTTTTAATTTTGATAATAGAGTTGGAAAAGTCCTGACAGTTTCAGGAGGAAGAGTGATGATTGATTTTAATAATCCTCTTTCAGGAAAAGAGATACTTTACAAGATTAAGATTCTTAGAAAAGTGGAAGATATAAATGAGAAAATAAAATCCCTCAATGAATTTTTCTTTAGAAGGGATTTTAAATTTGAAATTCAGGACAACAAATTAATTCTTGAAGCTGAAAAAGAATTTAAGAATCTCATTGAAATGTTTAAGGAAAATTACAGGGAAATTCTTGGATTGGAACTGGAAATTAAAGAGATTGAGGGAAAACCTAACCAAAACCACAATAATGCTTAAAAATAAACTTTTCTTTTAGAAAACATGGCAGAGATGCAAAAAGGAGACAGTGCTTTTGAATATGCTGTTTCAGCAGATTTGAGGGAGATAGACAGGGAACTTGAAGAACTCTTGAAAAAGCAGTCAGCAAAGATAAGGGTAATAGGAATAGGCGGAGGGGGAAATAATTCTTTAAGCAGAATGAGGGAGATAGGAATTAGAGGGGGAGAATTAATAGCAATAAACACAGATGCACAGGATTTGCTTTATGCAAATGCAGATCATAAAATTCTTATTGGAAAAGAGCTTACTCAGGGATTAGGTGCAGGAAGCAATCCTCAGATTGGACAGGAGGCTGCAAAAGAATCTGAAGCAGAGATAAAGAAAAAGCTTGCAGGAGCAGATATGGTTTTCCTGACCTGCGGATTAGGAGGAGGAACAGGAACAGGAGCAGCCCCGGTAGTTGCACAAATTGCAAAAAGACAAGGGGCATTAGTCATAGGCGTTGTCACTCTCCCTTTTTCAATGGAAGGGCAGAAAAGATATGAAAATGCCATGTATGGGCTGTCAAGATTAGAGAGCATTTTGGACACTTTAGTTGTTATTCCTAACGATAAGTTATTGGATCTGGCTCCTGAATTGCCTCTTCATACTGCATTCAAGGTTGCA
>CAZIZL010000078.1:0-2545 GCA_964543665.1 Candidatus Woesearchaeota archaeon
ACATTAGTTTTTTGGCTCTGTCAAGAATATAATCCCTTTTACTGCCTCTTACATCTTCTATTCTTTCAACTTCAATTTGTGAATCACTTGGCCCTATTCTTTCTATTGTTTCCATTGCAGCAGCTATCAGAGTTGTTTCAGATTGGTCAAGGGCAGTTGGAATCTTTATTTTCCCGGTTGTTCTTTTGTCCCTTCTTTCCAAATCAACTTCTATTCTTCCTATTTTCCCTTCTTTCTGCAATTCCCTCATTTCGAGTTCAGCTCCAAGCAATCCTTCTGTTTGTCCGAATATAGCTCCGATTACATCAGGTTTTTCTAAAGCACCTTCAGCTGAAAAATTCGCGTGTATCATGTATTTTATTGATACTGGACTTATTTTTGCCATTTTTATTTACTTATTTTTAATTAATTTGAAATCTATGATTTCACAGAAAAATACCGCTGACTTTTCTTACTAACTGCACTCCACTAGCCTAAGCTTCCCTTAAATAATCAATTTAGGGTATTGAATTTGAATGTGATTTGCCTATCGTGATAATAATGAAAACGATATTTTCCTGTATATTTAGGGTTAAAATGGTTTTTAAACTCTTCTGTGGTTTAAATTAGAAAACTCCCTGAATTTACCAAGCTGTTCATAAAGAGCAAGAAGTTTCTTTTTTATTTCTTCTTTTTCTGCCTCAGATATTTTCATAACCAGAAGCTTTTCATATACTTTAATTGCAGAGTTTCTTTTTGCCTCATTTTCAAAGATTTCACCCTGTCTGATATAAATTTCCTTTACTTTGGAATAAATCTCTGCCTTTTTGACAATATTGGATATTTCCATTGCCTTTCTCATTGCAGAATCTGCTCTCTCAAAAGACCCTGCTTTTATGTAATATTCTGCTTCTTTAATAAAACATTCAATTTTCTCAGGAGAAGAAATTGCATTAATAGCAAGAAGTTCATAAGTTTTACCAACATCATTGAACATCTTCTTGTTTTCATAGATTTCAATTAATTTCATGAGTGCAAATTTCTTAATGGCAATTGGAGGCATTTTATCAAGGAATTTTGTGAGATAATCAATCTGGACAAAGTCCCCTTTTCCCCTCAGCTCTTTTTCAATCTCGCTTTTAGACATGTTTTTGTCTAGCATAATAAAAGCAGAATTTTTAGGTATTTAAGGATTATTGAAGTGTGTTTTTGAATATTCTCTATATCCACCTTATTTTTCATTATTTTATCCAAGAATTTAATTTATATCTTTTTAATAAGTGGTTTGATTATGAAAAACCTTTTAAGCAAAATAACAAAACCCCTTTTAATTTCCGCTCTTGCCCTTTCATTGGGCATTCAGAAATCCAATGCTCAGAAAGCAAAGACTTTTCTTGGAGTTTATCTTGAAAAAGCATATAATTATTCTGAAGGGAGGTTACATTGAACTGGATGATTCCAACAAGAGGATATAGAGAATAAATCTTACTTTTTTATTTATAATTCTTTTTCATATGAGGCTTACATACCCCACACACATAATTCACAGGATTCATAATATAATCTCTAAAACCCTGAGATAACCACTCAAGTCCTCCAGCAAGTTTACCCCTATTTCTTCCTCTGTCTCCTTCTGCTTGTGCAGGATAAACTTTTTCACCTAGATTTTTAAAAAAGTTTCTTTGAAAAAAATAACTTGTATTACCAAATTTCCATGCAGACTCTTCAGCATTCATTCCCATAAAATTATCAGGATGTTTGTCACATTCGTTTTCCATAATTTAATATTGTTTACTGGATTTATAAGAATTATTCTCCTTGAAAATCTATTTCATATCATAAACTCTTAAAGAAATTATAAACAATTTCAATTAAATTAATAAGGAATGTCATTTTAAATTTTTAGAATTTATTTTATTTTAATTTTTTAGAAATATCACTTCTTCTTACTTTTTCTTTACAATCTCAGCGCAGAATCCAGCAGCAACTGTAACTCCTGCGTCTCTTATTGCAAACTTAGACATATAAGGATTTTCTTTTTGAGTTTCCAAAGCTAGATTTCCCTGTGGTCTTATTCTTACTCTTGCAGAATCTCCGTTTTTTAGGAAATCAGGATGTTCTTTTATAACCTCTCCTGTTCTTGGGTCAATTTGAGATATTAATTCTGCAAACTGGCAGGGAACCTGAGCAGTATGAACATGAAATACAGGAGTATATCCTTTAGCTAAAACAGTTGGATGATTAATTACAGTAATTGTTGCTATAAATTCCTCTACAATTGATATCGGATAAGCAGCATCACAAATAACATCTCCTCTTGCAATATCTTTCTTGCCTAATCCTCTGATATTAACACCAACATTATCTCCAGCAAGTGCTTCTGGGCAAGCTTCATGGTGCATTTCAATTGTTTTTATTTCTCCTGGAACTCCTTCGCCAGTTCTTCCTGGAAGAACCTTTATTTTCTGCCCAACTTTCATAATTCCTGTTTCAATTTTTCCAACTGGAACAGTTCCAATACCTGTAATTTCATAAACATCCTGAACAGGCATTCTCATTGGAAGGT
>CAZIZL010000079.1:0-2484 GCA_964543665.1 Candidatus Woesearchaeota archaeon
AGGGGAAATAGTCCATATAAGAACAGTCTGGTGGGGATTCTTAGCAAGAGATGTTGAAGAAAAGAATAATTCTTAAGAAATCTCCAAAATCTTTATAACCTCTTATTATTTTTCTATTTTCATATGACAATATATTCACATTCAAAACTCTCAACATTTGAACAATGTCCTCTTAAATACAAATACAAGTATATAGACAAAATAAAGCCTCTTATTGAAAAAACAATTGAGGCTCATCTTGGAAGTTCAGTACATAATGCTCTTGAATGGCTCTATAATAATGCTCAAAAGAAAATTATTCCAACAATAGATGATATAATAAATTATTATATAAATTCCTGGGAGCAGGATTATAATGACAAAATCCTCATTGTCAAAGAAGGACTTACTGCAAAAGATTATTTTAACAAAGGAGTTGAATTCTTAATGAACTATTATTCAAAATACTATCCATTTAAAGATGGAACAATTGAATGTGAAAAAAGAATAAGCATAATATTGGAAGGGGACATTAAAATTCAGGGATTTATAGACAGGCTTGTTCATAATATTGAAACAGGGGAATATGAAATTCATGATTACAAAACAGCAAACTCTCTTCCAACCCGAGAGAAAATAGATGAAGACAGGCAATTGGCTCTTTATTCGATTGCAATAAAAGAACATTATGGAAAAGACAAGGAAGTTGTTCTTATCTGGCATTATCTTGCACATAATCAAAAAATCTCCTCAAAAAGAACAAATGAACAATTGGAAAAACTAAAAAAAGAAACACTGAAATTAATAAAAAATATTGAATCTGCAGAGAAATTTCCCCCGAATAAATCTGTATTATGCCACTGGTGCGAATACAAGTCAATCTGCCCTGTATGGAATCCTGACATAAGAGATATTGCACAAATGCAAAAGACAATAAAGGATTTTGAAATTAAAGAAAATGAAAAAGAACCATTAGATATCTGGGATTAATTTCATTCAAAAATTCATGATTGTTCCAACAGCAACCATTACAAGAAGAAGTATTAATAGTGTTGCAACAATAGTTGATAAACCCTTGTTATTAAACCTCTTTTTCACCATTGATATAATTAAAGAAAAAGGGTATTTAAAATTAGCCATAACAGATATTCCAGCTTTAAAGAGATTAATTTATATATTTCATTGACTATTAATTTTAATGGAAAGGGTTGTGAGAAGATGCAAAAATCCTAAATGCAGAGAATTTTTTGGTGTTATAAAGCTCATGAAAGACAAGAAAGCAAAGTGCCCTTTTTGCGGACAGTTGACAAAATTAAATGCAAAACAGCATAATAGATTTCTTCTTTATAATCTCTAAGATTTACTGATTTTTCTCTCTCTTTTCCAAAAGTTTCAATCCTTCTTTTTCAAATCTTTTATTTCTTCTGATTTGTTTAATCATTCTTGAAACAATTAAGAGAATTATTAATATTAATACAATTAAAATAGCATTAATCAAAAAGAACACTATTTTACCAAATAATGTTGATGGTTTTTCAGTAACTTCAAAGTGTGCGCTTGAAGGAGCAACTCCATTAGGATATATTAATTCAAGTCCTATTATGTATTGCCCTTTAGGGAGAATTCCTGTATCAAAATTTCTCTTGAAATTAACCTGATTTTCAATGAGAACTGTTTCTGTTCTTGTAAGGTAGGTTCTGTCTTCATAATCTTTGATAACATAATTCAGGGTTACATCAATTCTTTCTTTTTCTCCAAGAGGGATTAAAGTCACTGAAGTCCTTAATTTATCTCCCTGAGGAACAAGATAATCTTCATTCAAAACAATAATGTTTGAATCAAATAAAAGAAGTTTTGTTTTTATATTCAGAGAAATATAAATTACTTTTCCTCCTACAAATAATTTCCCTGTAAAAATTCCTGTTTCACTTAATGCAATAAAAACAACATTTACCTCTTTTGTTTCCCCTGAAGCAACCTGAATAGAACCTTCAGGAAGCAAAACCATATTTGTCAGATTCTGCTGACTAAAGCTGATTGTTGCTGTTCTTGTTCCTGTATTTGTAATTGAAATTATCTGCTCTCTGTTTGTATTAACTGCCAAATTCATATTTATTTCTGTAGGTTCAACAGAAAGGGATATCCCCCCCGTAGTTCCTCCCCCCCCTTCTCCTTCTTCTTCTCCTGCTTCACTGGTGCAGGTTGAAGAACATCCATCTCCAGAAACAGTATTTCCATCATCACATTCTTCATAAGGAGTTTCTAAAATACTATTTCCGCAAACAGAAAGAACCTGAACATCTCCTGAAAAAAATCCTTCAATATAAGTATCTGGATTTACAACAATTTCTTCATCTCCCCCAGAATTTATAGAGATAATATCTGCATTTACAAACTGCATAAAAAAAGCAAAAAATAAAATTATAAAAATATATTTTTTCATTTTAACCTTTAAAACACCCTCCATTAAAACATCTTACAATACACCTGTTGTTTAAATCTGTT
>CAZIZL010000080.1:0-2480 GCA_964543665.1 Candidatus Woesearchaeota archaeon
AAATATAAAATTCCTTTTCATGTTTCAACTCAGGCTTCTGTTTCAAATATTGAAGCAGCTAAATTTTATAAAAAACTGGGTGCAAAAAGAATTGTCCTGGCAAGAGAATTAAACCTGAATCAAATCAGAAAGATTTCAAAAATAATTGATGTGGAATGCTTTGCACATGGTGCAATGTGCCTTGCAGTATCAGGAAGATGTTTAATGTCCCAGTTTTTATTTAATAAATCAGCTAACAGAGGAGAATGCATTCATCCATGCAGACGCTCTTATATTATCAGGGATAAACAAGAAGGATATGAACTTGAAGTTGAAAATAGTCATGTTCTTTCTGCAAAAGACTTATGCGCCCTCCCTTTTATTGAAAAATTAAAATCAGCAGGAATAAAATATTTTAAGATTGAAGGAAGAAACAGAGATCCTAGGTATGTTGATGTTGTTGTAAGGGCTTATAGAAAAGCTTTGGATAAAAGACTTTCTGAAAAGGAAATTAAGGGATTATTAGAAAAATTAAATACAGTTTATAATAAGGGATTTTCACAGGGATTTTACCTGGGTTTACCCACTCCGGATGATTTTTCAAAAACAGAGCATTCTGCTGCAAGTGAAATGAAACATTTTACTGGAAATGTAGTTCATTATTACTCTAAGATTGGTGTTGCAACAGTGAAACTGGTAAGTGAATTAAAAGTAGGAGATGAAGTAGTTGTTATTGGTGAAAAAACAGGAATTGTAAAGTCTGTTGTTAAAAGAATTGAAATAAAGCATAATCCTGTAAAAAAAGCAGTTAAGGGGCAGGAAATAGGGATAAAATTGCCATTAGTAAAAAGAAATGACGAAGTTTATGTAATAAAAAATAAAAAAGAAAAAGTAAAAAAATAAAAAATTAAAATTCAAAAGGAGTTATTGCCTGACAAAGCTGTTCATTTCCTGAATCATCTAGGAAATAGACAACAACACTCACTTGATTTGGATTATCTAAATCTACTACAGGAATAATTACATTTACTGTTTTTGTAGACAAAGTAGGTATATTTCCCGGAATATCCTGTATAAAATTTGAGGTTGAATTTTCATTTTCAAAAATGAGCTTAACCCCGCCAATTTCAGTATTTCCTCCTGTTCTTGAAAGAGTTACATTAAAGAGTGCTGGAGATGTCTCATTAACTTTTGTCGCAGAAACCTGCGCTTCAATGCACATTGCATTTATGTCTATCTGCTCGCTTCCTCTTTGAACCACATTTCTTACAACTACCCAAACAATTCCTATAGCAACCAAAACCAATAAGATTATTAGCAAAGTAGCCACGATAGTTGACAAACCTTTGTTATTTTCCATACATACCTCCTTTCATTATAAAGATTAAATCATTGCTGATTTATAAATCTTAAGAAAATCCACTATAAAAACGTTTTTATTTGTTAAAACCATCAATAATCCTGAATAATTCCCTGCTGTCCATTACTTTATCCACTTCTGTCAATCCTCTTTGCTCAATGAATTTCGCAAAAGCCTCTGGATGATATCCTCTTTTTTTAAGAGAGGAAATTGTGGGGATTCTTGCATCATCCTCACCTGACAATTCCCCTGATTTAATCATTGCATTTAATTTTCTCTTAGAAAGAACCAAATCCCTGAATTTTATTCTTCCGATAAAAAATGTCCAGGGAAATTTCTTTCCAAAGACATCAAAAATCATTTTTTGTCTTTTTGCATTATCCCTGTGATCTTTTCCTCTGATAATGTGCGTCATTCCTAATTCCATATCATCAACAGCAACAACAAGATTCATTAAAGGCCAGATTCTATATTTATTTTTCTGGCGCGGATGCTTTGTTTTATTTATTCTTGCTAATGGGAAATCCCTCATTGCAGGATTTGAATCGCTCATAGAAGATTTAAATCTTAAAACAGCCCCTCCTTCAGGATATCCTTTCTTATTCAGCATCTTTTTCCATCTGTACAAATTCTCTTTCACATCATTATTCCTGCACGGACATTCCTGCTTAAAATCTGCAAATTCCTTGAATTTCTCAGAAGAACAAGTGCAGACATAAACTTTCCTCAAATTAATTAATTTCTCGGCATATTTATAATATAATTCCATTCTGTCTGAAGAAGCAATATACTTAGAAACATTTCCCAAAACCCAGTCACAATCTCTTTTTATGTTCTTATAACTTACAAAGAATTAGGAAGCCCTGCTCCGATTATATTTCCGATATGAAGGGGTCCTGATGGAGCTGGTCTGAATCTCATAATAACCCCTTTTTTTGAAACATCAGGCAATTCCTCCAGTCCTTCCCTTACCTCTCTCTCAGAAACCAATTCTTTTAATTCTTCAAATTCTTTTTTCTGCTCTTCAAGAGAGAGTTTGTTTATTTTACTGACAATCTGGGAGATTTCTTTTGAATATTTTTTTATTTCTTCTTTTTTTAAGCCCTCATTAAATAATGCAGAAATAACTGCCCCTGGATTT
>CAZIZL010000081.1:0-2344 GCA_964543665.1 Candidatus Woesearchaeota archaeon
TAACTTCTACAAGCACTAATTGTAAAGCAGGGCAATGTTATTTATTTGATAGTAATTCAGATTATATAACATTAACTTCAAGTATTACCTCTACTGTTGCAACCTATTCTTTTTGGGTAAGAGTTACAGATGTGAGTGATGATAGACTTATAATGGGGGATGATCCGTATTATAAAAGAATATTTTTAACAATAGAAAGATATCCAAGAATTGAGACAAATACTAATGGACAAGAATTTCAGTTTTATAGTTCTCCATTAACAATCAATACTCTTTCCCATATTGTTCTCTCAAGAAATGGAGATTCTGTATCTTATTACCTTAATGGTAATTTTGCGACCACTACAACTGTCTCAGGGGCAAATTCCATGACAATATCCCAAATAGGGTATAATGGAAGAAGCTTTAGGGGGACAATAGACGAAGTAATGATTTGGAACAGGTCTTTGAGTGCATCTGAAATCTCTCAAGTTTATAGTTATAATTATTCCTAGTAAAAATAATTTTAATCTAAAATTTTATAAACTCCTCTTAATTTTATTATTTATGCCTCACCAATGTGTTAAATGCTCCAGAATAATCCCTCTTGGAAGCAAAGAATTATTAGAAGGATGCGATATTTGTGGGGGGAAATTTTTCTTTTATATAAAGCAGGAGCAATTGGACAGAATAAAAGAAAGGAAAATAGAGATTCCTGAAAAAGAAAAAGAGAGCATTGAAAGAGATATAAGAGAGATTGTTGGAATAACAGATGAAGAAATCCCTGTTATTCTTGATTTGGAGTCTGTGAGAGTGGTTGGAGATGGCAAATTTGAAATTGATCTTGTAAATGTATTTAACAAAAACAGGCCTTTAATTTACAAATTAGAAGAAGGCAAATATATAATTGATCTGGCATCTACATTGCAAAGAAGTGTAAAGGACCTGAAGGAGATAAGAAATCCAGATGAAAAAAGCTGAAAATATACTAAAAAGAGTTTCTGAAAAAATAGAACCCTCAGAACAGGATATGAAACTTATTCAAAACTCTGCAAAAGAATTCTCTGAAATTCTGAAAAAAAACATAAAGAAATTAAAGATAAATGCAGAAGTATTTATTGGGGGAAGTTTTGCAAAGAAAACTGTAATAAAAAAGGACAAATATGATGTGGACATATTCATAAGATATGACAAAAAATACATGGATAAGGAGATATCTCCTTTAACAAGAAAAATTCTAAATGAAAGAAATTTCAGTGTTGTGCATGGCTCAAGAGATTATTTCAGGATAAATGAAGGAGAAGATTTTTTTATTGAAATAATTCCTGTTAAAAAAGTAAACAAGCCAGAAGAATCAGAGAATATCACTGATTTATCTTATTCTCATGTGAAATATATAAACAAGAAAATTAAAAATCCAAAGATTATAAATGAGATAAAAATAGCAAAAGCATTTTGCTATGCAAATGGATGTTACGGAGCTGAATCTTATGTTCAGGGATTTTCAGGATACTCTCTTGAATTATTGGTTTATTATTATGGAGGATTCTTTAAATTCATAAAAGCAATGTCAAAGATAAAAAAAGAAAAGGAGATAATAGACATTGAAAAGCATTTCAAAAATAAAAAAAATGTTCTTCTTGATTTAAACAGTTCAAAGCTTAATTCACCTGTTATTTTAATTGATCCTACTTATATGCAGAGAAATGCACTTGCTGCACTTTCAAAGGAAACATTTGAAAAATTTCAGGAAGCCTGCAGAAATTTCATTAAAAATCCCTCAATAAATGCTTTTGAAATCTGCAAAATTGACATTGAAAAGGTAAAGGAAAAGGCAAAAAGAGCAAAAAGAGAATTTATATTATTGAAAGTTAAAACTAACAGGCAGGAAGGAGATATTGCAGGAAGCAAATTATTAAAATTCTATAACTTCCTTGGAAAAGAGATTGAATTTCTCTTTAATGTTAAAGATAAGGGATTTGAATACAACAACAAACAGTCTGCGGAATATTTCTTTGTGAGTGAAAGAAAAAAAGAGATTATTTTTGGAGGACCCTTTGTTGATGATGAAGAAAATGTCATTAATTTCAAAAAAGAGCACAAAAATGTTTTTGAAAAGGGAAAAAGACTTTATGCAAAAGAAATCCCAAGGCTCAGTTTAAAAGAGTTTATTGAGAAATGGAAAATAAAAAATTCCAGAATAATAAAAGAAATGTATATTGATGAAGTAAAAAACATTATTTAATATCTTCAAGATTTTTTATTCTTAGTTTTATATTGTTTCTTTTGTTGAAATCAGTCTGATGTCTTTTTATGAAATTTACTCCTTCTAAATCTTTACGTAGAATATAATATTGTTTATTCA
>CAZIZL010000082.1:0-2284 GCA_964543665.1 Candidatus Woesearchaeota archaeon
CAGGAGAACAGCAGGGACCTCCTCCATCTGAAGGAGAATCTCCTCCAGAAAATCCAGAGAATTTTGAAGAAGTTCAGCAAGAAGAAAGAGAAGATGAAAGAGAAGATGAAGAGAGAGACAGAAGAAAAGATGAATGCGGGGACCAATGCAACAGAATGTGTTATGATAGTAAAATAAGACCATGTGTTGAGAAATGTATCCGTGAATCTTGTGGAGACTCTTTTGAATGCGATATTGATGCAGAAACACAGGGTTGTGAAACTGGAAATAATATTGATGAATGTGTTGGGGGTTGTGTGCCCAAATGCATTAGTGGAGATGGGGATTGGTGGAAAGAATTTGAAATGCAATCAGAACAAAATCAACCTCAAATGGAAAAAGGGGTCTTTAATGTAGGAGGAGGATGCAGGACTTCTCAGGGTAAAACAGAGGGATTTATCTGGTTTGGAGGATGGGGAGATCCTTTTGAGAGAATTGAACCATTAAAACAAAAATATTATACAGGCGGGCAGACTGAATGGTGCAACTATGATTTAGAAAATTTAAAAAAACAAAGAGCTGAATTTGAAAAAGGATTTAACCAGGAATTTATTGAATGGTTCTTTGAGGATTATCTTGCAAATTCTGCAGAAGACTGGGAACAGCATGTTTCAGGAATTTTTGAGGTCTACTGGAAGAATGTAGATAATATAAGAGAAACAGCTAACAGAATGGGTTGCTTGGAAATTGACGAATTCTCAGATTATAATCTAATTTCTGTTCAGTATGAATCAGAATACGGAAAAATAGAATTCTGGGAAGAATTAAAGACAGTAAAAATGCCTGAACTGGATAATAAGGAAGTGACAATAATAACTCCTTACATGAAATTCTGGATTTTCCCACCCAAAAGATTTATAGAATATGAAATGAAAAAGTCAATGGCATCAGGAGAATTTCCAGGCTCTCCAGAGGATAAAAGAGAAAGAGAAACCCAGGAAGGTTTGACAGAAGAAGAAAAACAGGCAATAAAACAGAATCAGGCTTTCATGAATAAAATAACTGAGATTTCTAGAAAATATAATGGTAATTTTGATTTAGTTGTTCAATTAAAAAATTTTGAGACAAATGAGATTGTGTACAATATATATGCGCAGGTAAATGAGGATGATATTATAAAAATGCAGCCAATGTTACCTGACCAGATTCCTTCAGAAGATGCAAGAATTGAAATTAATTTCCAGGATGTTTATGATGTTATTTATTCAATCCAAAGTGAGATGCAAGGAGAAAGAATAGAATCTCCTCCATGGGACAGAAAATCTCAGGGAGGAGGAATTAAAGGGATAACTAATGGAATCAACATGTATTTCAAAGTCAGAGACATACTTAATTCAGCAGAGGTTTATCCAGAAGAATCAGAAAAAGATGTTCGGGATTTAGTAAAAACATTTTTAAAAATGATGATGCAGGAAGGTGGAGATAATAGTGGAGAAAAACAGATGAATGAAGAAGGTGAAGGTGAGGAAACTTCTGGTGATGAAGATGTTTGGAATAGTTTTGAAGAAGGTTCTGAAAAATAAATAAATTTAATATTGACTATAATAATCCTTAAATATATCTTAATTGAGAATAATTTATGGAATTACAAGATATAGTAGAAAAAGCAACAATAAATTTCCCTACTCCTCTTAGGCTCAGAAATGCTAAAAGATTGCTTAGATATATTTCAGAAAATTTGCCTGGAAATGTAATTTCTTATGTTGAACAATATGAATCTTGGTTATACGATAAAGAAAATAAGAAATCAACAATGAATAAAGGGACATTAAAGATTCCGTGTAGTATTAATAATATAAATAAAATAATGGAGTTTGATTCAATGGTGTTAGAGCCCTGGGAACAAGACACTTCTTATGTTGGTTCAATAAAATTTCAAGTAATTGATGATGACGAGAGAATGTATTCGAGAGTATTCCCT
Organism: Candidatus Woesearchaeota archaeon; assembly: GCA_964543665.1. Classification (GTDB taxonomy): domain Archaea; phylum Nanobdellota; class Nanobdellia; order Pacearchaeales; family GW2011-AR1; genus MWBV01. Next base: position 1,961 of record CAZIZL010000082.1, read on the forward strand.
CTTTGGAATGATGTTAGAAAGATAGTTGGGGATTATTTTAAGGAAAATTTGAAAAAAGAGTGAAGATTATTTGTTTTTGATAATATTAATGTTTATTTCTAAAACATATTTTAAAATTATTTTACAGAATTCTTCCAAATCAAAAAATAAGTAACAGAAAATCCTTTTTCTCAGACATACCACAAATAAAGCTTTTAGTAGCTCTATGCTGAAATTCTCGACGAATCTTGAATCTTACACAAGAGCTCTATCAACGCGATCTTCTTTCGCGGCCTTAATTGTCTCGTTTTGCGGATGGCTTCGAGCTTAGATGCATTCAGCTCT
>CAZIZL010000083.1:0-2278 GCA_964543665.1 Candidatus Woesearchaeota archaeon
ATTATCTCTCATTGAAGCATTGGCAATTTCAACAACATCCCCTTGTTTAATTTTGCTTTTTTCAATTAATTCAATATGGTTTGTATCCCATAAAACAATTTTTATATTGGAGGTATCATCTGCAATAATAAGATTAAGGACTTTTCCTTCATCTCCTTTTTGTGTTTTAAAAGTCCTGACAGGAAAAAGATTAATTATTTTCCCAGAGGTATTAACTTTTCTCATTCCAGCCAGAAGTTCATCAATCTTCAGTTTTTCGTTTTCAAAATTAACACCCAATTCAGCAGCAACAATCTGGGCAGCTCCTTCCTGGCTGATTAATCCGGAAAGTTTGGCTCTTTTTGCCTCTATTCTTCTGTTTACTTCCTCTTTTTTTAATCCAGAAAATTGTGCTATCTTTTCAATAATTTTTTCATAATTTCCAAGGATCATAAGTTCAAAAAATAATAGGATTTTATAAGTATTGTGATACTAAAATTCAAGACAACAGAAACATTAAGCTTTATAAACCATTTTTATTATACTATTTTATGACAGGAATTGCAGGAATAAAAATAAAAATAATGCCCACCTCTCCGGATGTAAATCTGGGAGAAATAAAAGAAAAAGTAAAAAAGATTATTGAAAATAATGGGGGAAAAAACAAGGAATATGTAGAAGAGCCAATTGCATTTGGGCTCGAGGCAATAATTGCTTTTTTTCATTGGCCAGAGGAAAAAGAAATAGATTCTCTTGAAGAGCAATTAAAGGCCGTTAAAAATGTTCAGTCAGTCCAGACAATTGATATGCGTAAAATTGCATAAACCTTATTAAGATATTTTTTCTTTTAATAAAATGGGAATCCAAAAAGAACAGCTCAATCAGTTAAAAGAACAAATAATTAATCAGATTAGCACTGAATTACCTGAAAAACAAAGAAATTCAATGATTGAACAGATAAATTCAATGAATGAAAAGCAGTTTATAGAATTTTTAAAAGAAAATAATTTAATTAATTCCTCTGAAAAAGCAGATATCTCTGAGGAGAGAGATTCTGATGAAACTCCTTTTAGATTAATTGCTGAAGGAAAAATCCCTTCTTATAAAATAGATGAAAATAAAGAGGCAATTGCTGTCCTTGAAATAAATCCAATTTCAAAATCTCATACAATTATAATTCCAAAAAAAGCCCTTAAAAAGCCAGAAAAAGTTTCAAAAACAATCTTAACTCTTGCAAACAGGGTTTCAAAAAAAATAAAAGTCAAATTTAATCCAAACGAGGTCTTAATCTCTTCTACAGAAGCTTTTGGGGAAATAATAATCAATGTTCTTCCTGTATATGATAAAGAATCTCTTAATTCTCCAAGAAAAAAAGCACAACCAGAGGAACTGGAGGAATTAAAAAAACTTCTCGAGAGAAAATCCAATGCAAAAATTCAGAAAAAGCCAAAAATAAAGAAAATTGAAAGCAAAAAACTCTGGATACCAAGAAGAATTCCCTAAATAAATTACATTAGCCAATTAGGAAGATCCAATATTCCTCTTATCTGCCAAATTATTGTGAAGATTGAAGAGTTTTGTGCAAACATAATTTGTACAGGATTAACCCAATTTCATCGCCATTGAATAAAAGATGCATCAATACTCGAAAGCTCCGATGTCTGGATTTCCTGAAATCGATTTGCCATCGAAATCTTTTGCAAATCCGACATTTATTCCCGCATTTATAGGAGAGCTTTCAGAAACTAAGTGAAAATCCCTTGAGCTGGCACTGACGAAAAATGAACTCTGGTAATTCAGGTTGTGATCCATTATGTGAGCTGAAACCACTGATGCAGATATTCCATCCTCAAGCAAGTTGTTCCTTGCTGTAAACAGTTCATTTCTGGAAACTTGCATATCATAAGAGCCTGTATTGGCATAGAACAGGTTGTTGTAAACTCTCACGTCTGTGCCTTCTGTGACAATTATCGGGGTCTGGGTGTTATCGTAGAACAGGTTGTAGGCCACTGTGATGCTTTTCGGGTATGGCGACTGACTGTTCCCGATGTAGACTGACTCTTGATTCCCGCGGAACCTGGAGTTTCTTATCATGAAGTTCTCAGGTGCACCTGTAAAGCCACTGTCCACGTAAAAACCTATTGCCCTGGTATTTCCCATAAACTCTGTGCTCTCTATGAGACCCCCACTGACATCCTGGCTTATGTGTATCCCAACACCGTTTCCCTTGACCAGTGAATTCGTGATGCTGAAATTTCTCGTCGTGAGAACGTTCGACTGATAGAAATTTCCAAGGTTT
>CAZIZL010000084.1:0-1988 GCA_964543665.1 Candidatus Woesearchaeota archaeon
AGGTTCTAGCGGCTTCATAGAGTCGTACTACACTTATGGCAGAAAAAGTTAAAATTAAATTATAGCGAAAATGTTCTGGATATTGTCCAGTTTGGGTCTTCTGTTTTAGAAGGAAGTAATCCAAAAGATATAGATATTGCAGTTATTTTTGATAAAATATCCTTAAAAACTCAGCTTGAAGAGAGACAAAAGATAAAAAAACAAATTCAGGAATTAACAGAAATTCCTGTTCATATAGAATCCTTTGATATTCAATCTCTTTTCAATGAGAGCAATTTTGCAAGGGATGGAATTTTATTTTACGGAAGAAGTTTGCTATCCGGAAAGAATTTCTCTGAAAGATTTGGATTAATGTCCTTGCTTAGAATCTCTTATATCCTTAAAAATCTTAAAAAAAAGGATAAAGTTAGATTTAATTATCTTTTGAATGGAAAAGGAGGAAATTATGGATTATTAAGAAAGTATGGAGGAAAGATAATTTACCCGGGTGTTGTTGAAACTTCCCCTGAAAATGAAAATATCTTTCTGGATAAAATGAAAAAAATAACTGATAAATTAAAAATTGAAAGATCTTTTATCTCCTATGGAAAATAATAAAAATATAAAAAGTCAATTAACTAAATAATAAAATGAAAAAAGTTTACAAAAACAAGAAATCCTTATCTGCTGTTATTGCGAGTGTAATTTTAATTCTCCTTGTAACTGTTGCAACTGCACTTGTCTGGACATTTGTAAGAAACATGGTGAATGAAAGGACTTCCCAGTCAGAATCCTGCTTTAAAGCTGAATCCTCTGAATTAATAACTATAAATGATTATTATACTTGTTTTAATTCAACTCGTGGAGAAGTCCAGTTTTCCCTGAGCATCGGAGACATTAATGTGGATAATGTATTAATTTCCATACTTGCCGAGGGAAATACCAAAACTTTTACACTTACAAATGAGAATAATATTATTACAAATTTAAGACCTTACAAAGAGAATTTTGGAGTTGCTGTAAAACTTCCTGGCAAAAATGAAGGATTAACTTATTCTGCAGGGGGATTTTCCGGAATTGAGAAAATAGACTGGATAAAAATAGCTCCTGTAATAAATGAAAAACAATGCGAATCCACTGACTCCAGCTATCAAATAGAAGACTGTTCTTTATTGGCAAGTTAAATCTGATATCCCTAAGAATCTTAAAAAGGCTACCTCAGTAAAATCATACTGGTTATCATAATTTCAAAAGCTTATAGAGGGGGTTATACATTAACAATCCAAATATATAGAAAAAAATTCAGAATGAGAAAATATTATAAACTAAATTCTATTTAAAAGTTTATGAAAAGAGATGAGATTTGGAGAAATATTAAAGGAAATAAAAAAGCCCAGGTCTGGATAGAAACTGTAATTTATCTTTTAATAGCTTTTGTGATGATTGGGCTTGTGTTGTCTTTTATACGTCCTAAAATAGAAGAAATAAGGGACAAGGCAATAATAGAACAATCTCTGGAGGTAATCAGAGATATTGAAAATTTAATACTGACAATAGGAAGCCCCGGAAATAAAAGATTATTGGAAATTGAAATAAGAAAAGGCAATCTTATTTTTGACTGCACAAATGACAAGGTATTTTTTCAGATTAACAGCAAGTATGTTTATACAGAACCAGGAGAAAATGTGGAAATTGGAAATGTAATGGCCCTGACAGAAAATAAAGGAGAATATAATGTAGTAACTCTTGAAAGAGATTTTAGCGATGTTTACAATTTAACCTATAAAAATGAGGATATGTTGAAAACATTAAACAAAGCCTCAACCCCTTACAAGGTTTATCTGACAAATAACGGGGAAATATCAAATAAAATTGTTATGGATTTTGATTTAGAGTAAAATGGCCAAACCAAACACCGATATAAAAGATTATCCAAGACCAAAGATAGATTTCAATCCAGTTGTTCCTCCATTAAAAAGATTAAAAGATAAAACAAAAGTAAACATAAG
>CAZIZL010000085.1:0-432 GCA_964543665.1 Candidatus Woesearchaeota archaeon
CGCTCCTGGACATGAAATGCTAATGGCAACAATGCTTTCAGGTGCTGCAATTATAGACGCTGCAATTCTTGTTATTGCTGCAAATGAAGGAATAAAACCCCAGACAAAAGAGCATTTTATTGCACTTCAGGCAAAAGGAATAAAAAATATAATAATAGTTCAGAACAAAATTGATTTAGTTTCAAAAGAAAAAGCCTTTGAGAATTATAAAAAAATAAAAGAATTTGTAAAAAATACAATTGCAGAAAATTCACCAATAATCCCTGTTTCAGCACAGCAAAATGTGAACATAGACAAAATACTTGAAGAGCTGTGCAGAATAAAAATACCTGAAAAAGATACAAAATCAGATCCTATTTTTCTTGTTGCAAGAAGTTTTGATGTAAATCGCCCTGGAACAGATATCTCAAATCTAAAAGGGGGGGTTTTAGG
>CAZIZL010000085.1:442-1965 GCA_964543665.1 Candidatus Woesearchaeota archaeon
GAAAAATTGCACGGCGGAGTGTTAGGAGGAATTTTAAAAAAAGGAAAATTAAAAGTAGGGGACGAAATTGAAATAAAACCAGGGTTAAGCATAAAGAAAAATAACCAGATAACTTATCAGCCATTAATCACAAATATACTCTCTTTGCAAAAAGGAGATAATTTGCTCAATGAAATTCTGCCTGGTGCAAGCATTTCAATAGAAACTTCTCTTGACCCATCTCTGACAAAAACAGATTTCCTGAATGGATGTCTTGTTTCTATCAAGGGAAAACTTCCTGAATTGAGTTATAAATTAAAAATAAAGGCAGAATTATTCAAGGAAGTTTTGGGAACAGAACAGCATGAAAAAGTAGAGCCAGTAAAAACAAAAGAAATGCTTATGCTAAACATAAACACGACAACCACAGTTGGAATTGTTGAAAAAATAGACAGCAAAACCAATGAACTGGAAATTTCCCTTAATATTCCTGTTATCGCCCTTAAAAAAGATAATGCAGGAATTGCAAGAAATATTAACAATCACTGGAGATTAATTGGATTTGGGGAAATAATTTAATTAAAAAAATTTATAAAGTGTCTTTTCTTAACTGAATTATGAATATTAAAAAGATGTGGTTAATAACATTTGTTTTATTATTTGCGATTACCTTTATAGTTGCAGTCAATGATAACTCAAATTCAGAAATCAATAATGATGATAATGAAACAGATGACGATGAAGTTATATGCACAGCAGATGTAAAAATCTGCCCTGATGGAACAGAAGTAGGAAGAACAGGTTCAAATTGTGAATTCAAATGTCCTCAGCAGTATAATCTTTCTAAAGAAAGAGTTTGTTGCAAGGTTTATGGATATGGAACAGAAATGCAAGAAGTAAATGTTCGTTATAAAATAACTGAAAAAAAAGAATGTGCTATCCCAGAAGACTTTGTTGGTGGAAATAGAGAAATTGTAAATAATTCTTACTGCATAGAACAGATTAAAGAAAAAAGGCAGGAATTTCTTGATAAAAAACAAGAAATAATAAGAGAAAGGAATAGAATAAAATCACAATATGAAAATCAATCAGAATGTCCTGACAATTGTTCCTGTTCTGGTTCAACAGTAAAATGTGAACTTGAAGATGGTTCAAGAATAATGACTGTTTATGCAGGAAAATCAGGAAATGTAATTGTACAAATTAAAGGCATAAATGCTTCAACAAATGTTACTTTATATAAATCAGATGGAAAGGTATATGGAAGTTTCAGAAATAACGAAACTCATGAAATAATCCTGCCCGATGAAGCAAGAGAAAGAATAAAAGAAAGGGAAGAAAATAGAGAAGGAAGAAGAATAAACTGGACTTATGAGAACATAACCCTTAATGAAGAAGGATATTATGAAGTTTTGGGAAAAAAGAAATCAAGATTATTCTGGATTGTTCCTGTAAAAGAAGAATTTAGAACACAGGTAGATTCTGAAACAGGGGAAATAGTCCATATAAGAACAGTCTGGTGGGGATTCTTAGCAAGAGATGTT
>CAZIZL010000086.1:0-1850 GCA_964543665.1 Candidatus Woesearchaeota archaeon
GGAAATTAATAAAGATATTTTGTTAGAAATAATTCAAAAAAGGATTAAATGTGAAGAAACAATGTGGTTGATAAAACAAATTCTAAATAACAAGGTTGAAATCGAGAGAGAGAGAGAGAGACGCGAGATTCTTTATTAACAATTAAAGGAATGCCTTTAGGCAATCTGACTTCTCAATTCTTTGCAAATGTATACTTAAATGAACTTGATCAATTTGTGAAGCATAAGCTAAATGCAAAACATTATATTAGATATGTTGATGATTTTATAATTTTACATAAATCAAAAGAACAATTAGAAAGTTGGTTCGCAGAGATAGCTATTTTTCTAAAAGAGAAATTAAAACTTGAACTTCATCCAGACAAATCAAAGATAATTAATCTTTCTAAAGGAATTGATTTTGTAGGCTTTAGAAATTTTTACAATTATAAATTATTAAGAAAGAGAAATATAACTAATATGGAAAGAAAAATATTTTATACAATGAAGATAAAATTTCTCTTAAGAAATTATTTGAGTCATTTGAAGGCTGGAATGCTTATGCAAAATGGGGTAATAGTCATAATTTGAAGAAGAAATTAATTAAGAGGGTATTTTATTGATTTATTCCCCATAACTCTCACCAGCTTCTTCCTCTTCTGTATTTTCCTCTTCGTCCTCAGGATTAGCAAGCTCCATTATTTCCCCTTCCCCTTCAATCTTTTCTTCTTCACCTTCTTCAAGTTTTTCTTTTTTCTCATCACTTATCTTTGGAACAACCTCTCTTTTTAATTTTCCTTCTTTTTTCTCAGGAAAAGGTTTTTTTATTGAGATTGGAAGAACATTAGAATCCAGTTCAATTTCAGCTATTTTTAGAACATCATAATTGATTTTCTCTAAATCTTCTTCTGAAATTTTTATTAATAAAGGAGCATTCATGGCTAATTGCAATGCTCTTGCTCCAAGAATTCTTGCCCTTTCATATTTTGTGAAATGTTGTTCCTGAATGTGTGTCATTTTAATTAAGATTTATTTTAATTGCTCTTCAACCTTTTTAAATAATTCTTTCCAGATTTTTTCAACTAAATCAATTGCATTTGAAATTTCCTCAGTTTTTAATGGGGTTGAACCCCCCTTTTGCATTGAATGAATTATTCCTTCTGAGCTTCCGATTGTTATTCTTGTTTCACTCACATCTTCTTCTTCTTTTGTCGGATCCACAATCAGATTATTTCCTATTTTATGAATAGTTATTGCAAAAGGGCTTATTTTTCTTAAGGGTATACTTTTGTCTCTTTCGCTGTAAATTACTTTTTCTTCTTTTTCATCATATTTTGGAATCTTTGCTATTTTTAATGCAGCAACAGCCCCGATTCCAGCTGCATCAATGAGATTTCCATCATCATTTAAAGAATAAATATCAATAAAAACAGTCCATACTTTCTCTCCTTCTTTTATGCATAATTTTTCTAATTCAATAATTTTGCTTTCTCTTATTCCTCTGTCAATAACTCTCCCAATTTCTATTGCATCAAATTTCGGAGGGCCTAATTCAATTCTTGAAGAGCTTAAAGGAAGCAGCTCTGCAGTAACCATAAGATTTCCTTTATCAGGAGAATCAGGATAAGGGGTTCCAACATCCATTTTAATTCCAACTATTACATCTGTTTTTCCAAGCTTTACTCTTACAGAACCCTCTGCATTTTTTGAGATTCCTTTTTCAATTGTTAATTTTCTAAATCCATCAAGCTCTCTTCCGTCAAATCTTTTTCCCTGTTCTAAATATTTTCTTATTCTTTCTTCAGTAACTTTTGGTGTTACTTCAATTTCTTCCCCGCTCATTTTAATGCCTCCTTCCAATGGATTTCGTT
>CAZIZL010000087.1:0-1792 GCA_964543665.1 Candidatus Woesearchaeota archaeon
TGGCTGCTTTATTTGTTATAATTGGGGCGCTTTTATGACTTTCATATTTATTCTTCCTTGCAGAAAAAAAGAAATTCTATCCTGCAATGCCTTTCATAACAATAGGAATTTTCCTAGGAATTCTGGCATTTCAGATGATTCTGTGATTGGGTGTAATTATTGGTAGTTGTTCTTACTCATAAAAAGTAACATAAAGAAACATTTATAAACCCCTAAAGAATAGTGAATTTATGTTAGTAAAACAGGAACTTATCAATAAAATCAAGGACTACTTTGATTTGAATGTTTACGAGACAAAAGTCTGGCTTGCTTTAATTGGAAAAGGCTCAGCTTCTGCAGGCGAAATCGCAGAAATTTCAGGAGTTCCAAGAAGCAGGACTTATGATGTTCTTGAAACATTGGAAAAAAAAGGATTTGCAATTGTAAAACTTGGAAAACCAGTAAAATACCTGGGTGTTAAGCCAAGAATGATTCTTGAAAAATTAAGAAACAATGTAAGAACAGAAGCAGAAGAGAGAATTCAGAGTCTTTCAAATATAAAGGACACAGAGGAATTTGTCCAGCTCGAACAATTATATAATGGCGGAATTGAGCCAATAAAGAGAGAAGATATTTCAGCAGCATTAAAAGGAAAATCAAACATCTCAAACTATCTAAGGGAAATAATCAGGGAAGCTGGAAAAGAAGTCGTAATTTGCACAAATGCAAAAGATATTCTTTCAAAAGAAAAACTATTCAAGCAGACATTTGATATCTTAAAAACAGCAAATATCAAGATAAAACTCTGCCTTTCAGGTGAGGATAAATTAATCAAGCAAGCTGAGGATATTTTTGGAATAAAGATAAAAAAGACAAATATAGATGCTAAATTCTTTATAATTGACAGAATTCAGATTTTGTTTTATCTTTCAAAACCAGAGGATAAGGAAGAGCTTGCAATCTGGCTTAATTCAGATTTTTTTGCAGGAGCTTTTACTTCTTTGTTTGAATTAGCTTTTGGAGGAGAGAAAAAGTAAAATGAAAGGAGATGAATTAAAAATAGTTTTAGAGCGAATTGGGAGCATTGAAAAAGAGTTATTAATAGCTAATACAGAATTAATCTCCCATCAGGATAGAGAAAAGAACCTTTCAGATGATTACCTTAAAGGGTTAATTAATGCCGAGAGGCAGTTTTAACAGAGTTAAATTATTATCAGGGCAAAATAATAATAAATCAAAATTTAGAAATCTTGAAGATAAAGCATTAAAATAATCTTATTTCACCACCGTAATACATAAATACCCATTAAATTTACAAAAAAATGAAAAAACTTGGTTTAACTTCATTACTTTTGGCATCTCTTTTTGGATTATCTTTAAGATTACATGCCCCTTCAGCAGAAAATAAAACCCTAATTCATGTTCCTGGTTCTAGGGTAAATTTTTATAATTTTAATTTGCCGGCTCCTTTGAATCCAGAAAAAATACGTGCTTGTGTAAAAGAAGTTAAGAAAATAAATTATCATTTTGATCATGCAAATGATTATCTTCAGTCTCCAAAAGAAACAAGGAGTTTGGGATTTGGAGATTGTGGAGACAAGGCAGTTCTTACTTATTTTTTGTTAGAAGAAAATGGATATAAACCTTCTCTTTGTTATGGGGTATTAAAAGAAGGAAGACCAGTCTCTCATCTTTGGAACGAAATAATTGATAAATCTACAGGAAAAATATATATTATTGAGACTACAATAAGAAATAGCCAATGGGTTTATCTAAAAGATAATCTTGACGATATTGGTTGCAAGTAGTATTA
>CAZIZL010000088.1:0-1614 GCA_964543665.1 Candidatus Woesearchaeota archaeon
AATTTGTTTTGTCAATATTCTGGGTAATGCCCGAGCGCTCTCCTGTCCACGAGCCTGTCGCAATCGCAGATTCAATTCTGTGCGAAAACAAGGTGGATTTAGCCAAAACTTTTATTGAAAAGAATTTTTTTCTTTTTGAGGATTTTTGAAGAGAATACTGGATATCCCTTATTAAAATTCCAAGATTAACCCTAAATAAAGTTGCAAGCAAATCACCTGAAAGCCTTACCCTCTTATTTGCATAATGGTCTTTGTCTGTTCTTAGTTTTGGATTCTCTTTTGAAATTAAAAATTGTTTTATGAATTTGCATAGGGTTATTGCTTTTTTTATTCTGTCTTCTTTTTTCTGTCCTATATGGGGAAATAAATAAGAATCAATTCTCTGCTTAACCCTGTCCAGAATCTCTTTTTTAGTGCCCTGCAGATTTGTTTTTTCAGCAATAAACATCATTGCATCTTCTTTTTCAGCAACATTGACAAACTCATAAAGATTGACTATTACGCTGTCTGTTTCTTTTCCAATATATTTTGAAATATCAGATTCTTTTGTCAGGCCAAGTGCTTTTAATAATATGACAGCAGGAATATCCTTGAATCTGCTGAAAGAAACATTAAAAATACCCTCTTTGTTTTCTGTTATTGTTACAGGAATTCTGTAAGTTCCTTTTAATGAAAATAATTTTAATACTAATTCCCCTTTTTTATTGTCTTCTATAAATGGCTGGTTTTCTGCCAAATCTTCCGCCATAATCATCACTCTTTCATTTCCTTTTATTATAAAATATCCTCCTGGATCAAGAGGGTCATTATAGTTCTGAAGAAGTTCTTCCTTGGACATTCCAACAGTATTGCAGACTTTGCTCTTTACCATAACAGGTATTTTCCCTATTTCAACAACTTCTGAATCAATCTGCCCGTCTTTTTTTACAGTCAATTCAAGAGTTATTGGTGCAGCATAAGTTAAATCTCTCAGTTGTGTTTCAGCAGGAGTTATAAGTGAGGAACTTCCATCAGCCTCAACAACCTTGGGTTTTCCGACTTCAATCTTTCCAAGCGTGATTTCAAATTCGTCGTTTGTAATTGTCTCGGAAATCTCATCCACAATTTCCTGAAGCCTTTTTTCTATAAAATTATTAAAAGAAATGATATTTGATTCAACCAGAGAATGCTCTCTGAGATAATTCTTAATTATTAGATGATTTTGCTTTTCCAGAACCATTATACCACCGCCCTGAAGTATAAATTTATTTTCCCGTCTTCATTTCTTTCAATTTTTACAATATCTCCGACATTGCATCCCTCAGGAAGAGAGGCATCATTGAAAAGAATTCTTGGTAATTGAGATTTGGAAATATTTAATTTGTCAAGTAATTCTTGAGCTTCTTTTTCATTTAATTTTGTGTGTTTTGGCTGTAGAATGTGCATCTTTTGGATTAGGGGAATTTAATGGGGCATAGTTTACACCGACCTAAATCTTTAACAACTATACGATAATAAAAGATACCAAAATTTGATTTAAAAACCTTTTGGTTAAAGGTTTTTATTGGGAAAAATAGCCCTGAACTAAGATTAAAATTCCGTTTGCTGTGTCCTAACAAAGTTATGGCCCCGAAG
>CAZIZL010000089.1:0-1523 GCA_964543665.1 Candidatus Woesearchaeota archaeon
ATAATGCAGAAGAAAGAGACAATCTGCTTATTTTAAATCCAGTTGTTTACGGAAATGTGGCAATTTATGGTTATCCTGGGAAAAAATCAGGTTTAGAAGTCCCTGACTTAAACAGAATAAGATTAAATGATTCTCCAGGGTTGTTTAAAATTTTAATGCTTCACACTACAATTGACAGAGTAGTTGGAAATCTCCCAATTGAATCAATTAATACTGACAGACTTCCAAGAGCAGATTATTATGCTTTGGGGCATATACATGTTTTGTATAATAAAGATGGATTTGTTTATCCTGGTCCATTGTTTCCGAATAATTTTAAGGAATTAGAAGATTTAAAACAGGGAACTTTTGTTATTTTTGACTCTGATTCTCCCCAGCCAGTTGAAAGGATAAAACTTCCAACAAAGCAGATAGAGCATTTAATAATTGAAATAGAGGATGCACTTACAGGAACAGAAAAGATAATCAAAGAATTAAATAAAAGAGCCTTGAAAGACAAAATTATTTTATTAAGAGTATACGGAGAATTGAAAAGAGGCAAAAATTCAGATATTAAATTTCAGCAAATAGAGGAATTTGTAAAGAAAAATGGTGCTTATTTTCTGCTGAAAAATACACATGATTTAAAAACAAAAGAAGAAGATATGGAGTTAAATATTACTGAAAAAGATTCAGAGAACATAGAAGAAGAGACAATAAAGGTTTATTCAAAAGAAGATCTTTCTAATTTTAATAAGCATATAAGTGAGCTTATGAATGTTCTTTCAATTGAAAAGCAAGAAGGTGAGACAACAGAAACTTTTAATGACAGGATAATCCAGGGATCAAAAAGGATTTTGAAATTTTAATAATTTTATCTTTATTAATTTAACCACAATTATCCTTAAATACTCTGGATAAATTTTATTTTTTGGGGAAAATGAAGATAAAAAAGATAATTTTAGATAATATAAGGAGCTATGAGCATCAGGAAATAATTTTCCCAGAAGGCTCTATTTTATTGTCAGGAGATATTGGTTCAGGGAAAACTTCTGTTCTTCTTGGCATTGAATTTGCTTTATTTGGGCTTCAGCCAGGGCAAAAAGGTTCCTCTATTCTGAGAAATGGCCAGAAAAATGGAGGGGTAAATATAGAAATTGAAGTGGATGGAAAAGAAATAATCATAGAAAGAACCCTGAAAAAAGCCAAAACAATTTCACAGGATTATTGTTCAATAACAATAGATGGGAAAAGAGAAGAAACCTCTATCTTGGAATTAAAGAATAAAATTTTAGAGATTTTAAACTATCCAAAGGAGTTCTCAAAAAAACAAAATATTCTTTACAAGTTTACAGTATATACTCCTCAGGAGGAGATGAAGCAAATAATTTTAGAAGACCCAGAAATAAGGGTAAATACTTTAAGGCATGTTTTTGGAATTGACAAATATAAAACAATCTTGGAGAACACTTCTATTTTGACTTTAAAAATGAGGGAAGAAAAAAGAATGAAAGAGGGAATTACCATGAATTTGGAAAATGATA